>DATCAX010000517.1:0-2519 GCA_036512375.1 Candidatus Angelobacter sp.
CCCGGCGGTGGCGGGAACTTCGCTGGCGAGCTCGGGCAGTGTGCAGTATGCGTTGACGGATGCCGACGTGATTGTTTCGCTGGATGCGGATTTTCTGTCGGGTGCGGCTTTTCCGGGATTTCACAAGCTGACGCGCGAGTATGCGCTGCGGCGCAAGAAGCCGGAGACGCTGAACCGGCTGTACGCGGTGGAGAGCACGCCGATGACGACGGGCATGAAGGCCGAGCATCGGCTGGGCCTGCGGGCGAGCGAGATTCCGGCGTTTGCGGCGGCGCTGGCGCAGGCGGTGGGCGCGCCGGGTGGGTCGGCATCTAGCTATAGCTGGACCGCTGAGCAGCAGAAGTTTCTGGCTGCGCTGGCCAAGGACCTGAAGGCGCACGCAGGCAAGAGCGCGGTGATTGCGGGTATCTATCAGGATCCGTCGGTGGCTGCGATGGCGGCGGCGATCAATACGGCTTTGGGGAATGTGGGCAAGACGGTGGTGGTTTCCGGCGAGCCGATGAATCCGCTGCCGAGCGATCAGATTGGCGACTTTAAAGCGCTGGTCGCGGATATGAACGCGGGCAAGGTCGAGTGGCTGGTGATTTTGAATGCTAACCCGATCTACTCTTCGCCTTCGGACATGGAGTTTGCGACAGCGTTCAACAAGGTCAAAGTGGTTGCGCACCTGGGCAACAATCTCGATGAGACGGGGCAGATTGCGCATTGGCACATTCCGGCGGCGCATCCCTTCGAGACGTGGTCGGATGCGCGCTCGTACGACGGCACGGTTTCAATTGTGCAGCCGATGATTGAGCCGCTCTATGGCGGCAGGAGTGCGCATGACGTGTTCCAGACGCTGCTGAATGAGCCCAAGCTGAGCGCGTATGAGGCGGTCCGTGAGACGTGGAAATCCACGATCAAGGGTGACTTCGAGACGGGCTGGCGCAAGGCGCTGCACGCCGGGTGGATTGAGAACACCGCTTTCGAAGCAGGCAAAGGTGGCGGCGGAACATCGCAGGCCAAGGTTCCGGCGCCTGCGCCGAAGGATGCGATCGAGATTATCTTCAGGCCCGATCCGAATATCTATGACGGGCGCTGGGCGAATGTGGGCTGGCTGCAGGAATTGCCGAAGCCGATTACGAACCTGAGTTGGGATAACGCTGCGATTGTTTCCGGCGCGACGCTGACGAAGCTTGGTCTTGAAGAAGACGACATTGTCGAGTTGACGGTTGGCGACAAAAGGGTAAAGGCGCCAGTGATTGTGGCGCCGGGGCATCCTGATAATTCGGTGACGGTGTACCTGGGTTACGGACGCGGCTTTGCGGGGCGCGTGGGTTCGGGCTATGGATTTAATGCTTACTCGATCCGTCCGACATGGGCGCCGTTCTATGCGACCGGTGGGATCAGGAAGGTTGAGGGCAAATGGGGCCTGGCGATAACCAAGAGCCACTACCAGGACCACCGCGGGAAGATGTTCGGCCAGCCGGAAGGCCACAACAACAATTCGCTCGAAGCCGATGAGGCTCTTGGCGAACGCGGCATTATTCGCTACGCCACGCTGGATGAGTACAAGGCCAATCCCGGATTTGCCAACGAGGGCGAGAACCACGAGAAGACCACGATGGGAGCTTCGATGTTCCCTAACTGGACTTACCCGGGAAATGCCTGGGGCATGTCGATCGATATGAACAGCTGTGTGGGCTGCAACGCCTGCATCGTGAGCTGTTATGCCGAGAACAACATCGCAGTGGTGGGCAAGCAGCAGGTGCGCATCGGGCGCAACATGCAGTGGCTGCGCATCGATACGTACTTCGAGGGTGACCTGGCGGCGCCGCGGGCGCACTTCCAGCCGATGACGTGCCAGCATTGCGAGAATGCTCCTTGCGAGCAGGTTTGCCCGGTGGGCGCCACGGTGCACACGCCGGAAGGCCTGAACACGATGGTCTACAACCGCTGCGTGGGCACGCGCTATTGCTCGAACAACTGCCCGTACAAGGTGCGTCGCTTCAACTTCCTGCTGTACTCCGACTATGAGACGGAGAGTCTGAAGCTGTTGCGCAATCCTGACGTGTCGGTGCGGTCGCGCGGCGTGATGGAGAAGTGCAGCTACTGCTTGCAGCGCATCACGGCGGCCAAGATCGAAGCCGACAAGGAGAATCGCCCGATTCGCGATGGCGAAGTGGTGACGGCGTGCCAGCAGGCCTGCCCTGCATCGGCAATCACGTTTGGCAACATCAACGATCAAGGCAGCCGAGCGGCCAAGTTACGCGCGGACGAACGCACGTACCAGGTGTTGGCCGATCTCAATACCCGTCCGCGGACGACGTACATTGCCGCGGTGATCAATCCGAACAGCGAACTCGCAGAAGCGCCGGTGGAGCATACGCCGGCAAAGGGTTAAGCCACGATGGCAACGAGCGACCTGAAACCGAAGAGCCCCGACTACGAGCGGCGAGTAGATTCTGCCACTGGTGAATACCGGGTCATTGCGCCAGGCCAGACCTTTCGATCGGTCACCGAAAAGATCTCGCGGATTG
>DATCAX010000518.1:0-3932 GCA_036512375.1 Candidatus Angelobacter sp.
CTGGTTCTCCCACAGCATGCACGCCAGGACAGACCGGCGGAGCTCCTGCTCGGCTGAGATATGCTTTGCCTGCGCGCCCTCGTGTGTCTGCTTCGCCGTCATCCAGGAAACTCCGCTCAGGTTAAGTACGTTCAAGCGGGCCATTGTTGTGCTCCTTTCTTTCATCTCTTGTCACAGGCACTCGTGCCTGCGAGTTAGTTTTTGTTCGCAGCAGGAACGATCTCCGGCACTTCGCCCTGACCTTGGGAATCATTTTTTTCAGGCGAGGTGACGAATCCAGCCACACTGCCTGCGCTCTTGCTTCTGATCTGCCAGGCGATCTCTTTCAACTCGTCGACGTCAGGCAGTCGTTTGTCTTCATACGCGCTGCACTGCCGCACGTTGAACGGTATCCGGATGGGTTCCCAAAGACTGTTGCAGAAAATGATTTTCTCGCTCTCAGCATAGCCCTGGATGATCCGCGCGTGCGTGCATGTGTCACAGCGCGATGCGCTACCTACCGGAGTACCGCCGTAGACTCTTCGTAAACTCATAAGCTCTTCTTCTAAGCAGCGTTCGCTGCGGAGTTAGACAGAAGACGCAGCATGCTGCGGCTCTATGTTTGATAGATTTCGCCGGGGAACAAAGCGATGACAGTTGAGTAAGGCTGATGTCCTGTCTTAGACGACGCCGCGTGAGCGGCAGGGTTCAATACCTGCATCACCAGCGTGAGAAGTAACTGTCACCTACGCCACCGGCAAAATCTATGCTCGGATTTCGTTAACCTGCTGCCACCAGATCCAAGCCCTCTTCCTGCTCCAAAGCCAGAAGAAGGCCTTGAAACTCGGCCATGGTTTCTGCAGATCGCGAAGCTTCGACAAACTCCCGCGCTTCCCGCTCCAACGAATCCGGGAAAAACCTGCGATACAGTTCCACCTTCTGGTGATCGCTCGCTCCTCCCAGGTAAAGTTTGTAGTCGATTCTTCCCGGACGCAGCAGCGCCTGGTCCAGCTTCTCGACATGGTTCGTCGTCATTACATATAGAACACCGGTCGGCGCGTGAAACCCGTCGAGTACGTTTAACAACCCGGAGAGTGTGATCCCGTTCTGGATAGAAGCATTCTCCTTGGCGCCCAGCATCGCGGGTCCGTTTTGTCCGCCGCCCGTTTCCGGTCCGCCACGGGATTGACTGCCCTTCATGCAATCAATGTCCTCAAACAGCAAGACCGAGTTCGCCGGCACCTGATTGACCGCGACCATCAAACTGCGATCGCTGAAATCCGCCAGATTGACCGTGTAAATCGACAGGCCAAAATACGCAGCCAGTGCCGATACCAGCGAGGTCTTTCCCGTTCCAGGGGGACCATGCAACAAATAGCCGCGATGGTACGGAACTCCCAGGCGCTCGTATCGTTGCTTTGATCTCTGGAACTGCGCAACATCCTGCAGCAAGTGTTCCTTTTCTCCGGGTTCCAGAACCACTGAGTCCAGCACACGCGGTGAATAGCCTTGCACGTAATCCCAGCCATCGTTGTAGAGATACAAGTACGACTGCACACCCTGCCTCTTGATATGGCACTGCACCACATCATCCACAAAATGTTGCAGGGAAGCCCGGTTCCTTCCAACGGTTCGGAATGTAAGAGACTCGATCCGCCTGCCAGTCCTTTCGTGAGTGTTTTCTGATCGGAAGAACCATGCCTCAAACGGCCTGCCGCCAAACCAAAACCAGTGTTTTCCAGGAGACGGGATCATCGCGATCCGCTCATTGCGTAGAGTCGTATCAAGGTCCACACGACGGATTCGCCTGAGAAAACCCTGCTCCAGAAACCATTCCTTTACCCACACGAATGCGGCATCATCATCCTTCACGGTGATGATCATGGTGGTCTGGCTGATGATCCAGTGCCAGAGCTTTTCCGGCACGGCTCTCAACCAGACGCTCAAGGCGCCGATGATCATGAGCAGCAGGCCGCCGGAGGCAAATTCATTCCGGCCGGTCAGCATCGTTTTCAAGATTTGAAACATAGTCGCTTCTTCTAACCGGCGCAGCCGGAGTTAATGACCATGAAAATAAGCAGCCAACGCTGGAAACAAATTCCACACGGGGAACAATCGACCCGGGTGTAGTGGTCCGTCGTTCTTGGTTTGAAACTACGGCACTCGAGATGCCGGCGGGATTTGGCCAAATGCACCATCGCGCCAGTCTTGCACGCGATGGGTGGCCGGGCCCGCACCTACGGACAGGCGATGTAACCCTGGTCTTCACCACCGATGAAACCTGTTCCAACGTAAAACTGCTGTTGTGGGAGCGGATGTTGCAACGGTGCCCGCTCCATCCCCTGGTGAACTTCTTTCAGACAGAAATGTGGTTTAGCCCCTGCCAGCGGCAGAGGTAGGGATGAGCTGGGGGAACAGGTAGTCACGGCGTTAATCGATTAACAGTCGAAGTAACCGTGACCTTCGCCACCCAGCGGGTTCAAAGCCGTTGTATGAATACAAAGGTTAGGCTTGCAGGCTCAATAGCTTGCAGCTTTGCTCAAGTTTGTGTCGGTTTGCGTAGGACTGACGCGCCTGAGGTTAGCTGGAAAGATGTTCAAACGCCCACAGGCTATCAGAACCTATGACTAGGTCTGTCAGCCTCCGCACCGGGTTATAGATTGTGCATTTCATTGGGCGTTACTCCTACGCATAGTCAGAATAGCAAACTATAGACTGCGCGTGAATATGGAATTTACGGAATTGCAGAAAAGAATCTGTGAAATGAAAAAAATAGATGGTGAAGTGCTGAAAGTTTAGTTGCTGCGCTCCACGATGATCGCCGTTCGCGTTGCAGAATCGCTCCGCGCGGAACTATTTGAGCTTCAGCTTTTTCTTCACGATCTTGTGCAGGTCGGCCGAACGGCGGTCCTTGTAATAGGACTCGGCATTTTCGATTTCGACCTCATGGAGCTTCTGGCCGCGCCCCGCGACGGGCGTGCAGATGGGAGTTTTGGGATCGGACGGCTGCAGTTGCTGTTTGATGAAGGTCCCCACCAGTTTCCCTCGTGCGCTGATTACGTGAATTTTCATAGTCACAACCAATCTTTAGTATTTATAACCAATCATATTTACAACCAATCCTGGAGGTTCAGATTATGAGCCACGGGCGTAGCGCCGGGGTTGTGGATCTCTACGGTGTAGAAATTGCGGGAATTACTGGTTGCGCCCAGACCCTGGTTCTGAGCCGTAAGCTGAACCACGCCCAGAACGTCATCAACAATATTGGGTGCGGCCGTCACAATGCCAACGTCCTGGCCGGTACCGTAACTAATGCTCCACGATACGGTCTGCCCGCCAGCCAGACTGAACAATGCCCCTACCGAGCGATGTTGCGCCATTAGAAAATCCTCTCGTCTGGGATAGTGCGCCCGCCTGGAAAAACGTTACACGGAAAACGCAGGCGGGAGCTTTCTCCCCGATTACCAGCTGTAATGCGCCGTGTAGGTCAGCACCTTTTCTCCGTCCGGCGGCACCTTGACCCTGAACTCAACCGTTTTGCTGTCCAGTTTATTGAAAGGGTCTGAAGTTTTTGGGATCTCCCAGTTCGTCCAGCGATACATGTGCTCCACCACCCGAATCTCCATGGGCTCTTTTTTGTGGTTGCGCAGCTTGATCTCAAAGCTTTCATCCACCCAGTGCGCATTGCGGTCAATGTGATAGGAAGTGCGTTTACGCTCGCCCACCGCGTCAAACACGTTGCCGGTGTAGAGGCGGATGGTCTCGTCGCTGGGTGTGTGATCAATCAGGTTCTCGCCCGTGAATTCCATCTGGCCATCCGTATCGCGACGATAGAAACGCACGCGGCCCTTGGGCAGCGGCAGGCCGAGGTGGTTTTCCTTGCTGTTCTTGAATTCCACCATTGCCGAGATCTTTGAGTTTGACTGGATGCCGAAGTTCTCCATGTCGCGGAT
>DATCAX010000519.1:0-3642 GCA_036512375.1 Candidatus Angelobacter sp.
CCGGCCCGACTTCGTTTGAAACATACAACTATGACGCGGTGAGCAATCTCACCAGCAAAGTCGATCGCAAAAACCAGCCCATTCTGTACGTTTATGATGCGCTGAATCGCCTCACGCACAAGGGCTATCCGGATGCCACGGGCGTGGATTACGTTTATGATCTGGCCGGCAAGATCAAGCAGGTCACCGACCCCACCGGCAGCTACGGCTTCGCCTATGACAATATGGGCCGGCTGGTCGGGACCACCACGCAGTATTCGTTCCTGCCGGGAATCACCTACTCGAATGCGTACGCGTATAACGCGGCTTCAAATCGCACGTCCTTCACCACCCCCGACGGCAGTACGAACACGTATGCGTACGACACGTTGGGAAGGCTTTCAACGATAACCGATTCTGGTGCAGGCCAGTTTACACTCGGGTACGACGCGCTGGGCCGCAGAACGCAGCTCACAAGACCAAACGGCATCACGACCACTTACGGATATGACCCCGTTTCGCACCTGCAATCCATCTTGCATAAGCTGGGCATAAACACTCTCGATGGGGCGACGTACGGCTATGATCTGGCGGGCAACCGCACAAGCAAGACCAACCAGTTGACCAGCACAGTTTCCAATTTCGGGTATGACAACATTTACCAGCTTACCGGCGTGACCCAGGGAGCCAGCAGCACTGAAGCTTACAGCTTTGATCCGGTCGGCAACCGGCTCAGCTCTCTCTCGGTTCCGAGTTACAGCTACAACAGTTCGAATGAAGTCACGGCGGCAGGCTCATCTTCTTCTTACACTTACGACAATAACGGCAACACCCTGACGAAGACCGACGGCACGGGAACGACCACATACACCTGGGATTTTGAAAACCGACTGACATCGGTTCACCCGCCGGCACAGACTACGGTAACTTTCAAATATGACCCGTTTGGAAGGAGAATCCAGAAAGGCGGGAGTGTATACGTGTACGACGGAGCCAATCTGATTGAAGAAGCTGACGGGGCCGGAAATCTGGTTGCTCGATATCTCTTCGGGGTAGGCATTGATGCGCCTTTGGCGGCGTATCGCGGCGGAACATGGAAGTTCTACCAGGCAGATGGCTCGGGTTCCATCACGTCCCTGAGCACGCCCTCCGGAGCCGTGAGCGATAGCTTTACATACGATTCCTTCGGCACCATGACATCATCAACAGGGTCATTTGTTCAGCCGTTCCGGTACACGGGAAGAGAATGGGATGCTGAGACAGAACTCTATTATTACCGCGCCAGATACTATGATCAAATCATCGGTAAGTTCCTGAGCGAAGACCCGCTGCGATTTATGGCTGGCGGGTCCAATTTCTATCGCTACGTTAATAACAATCCGGTCAATTTCACCGATCCGAGAGGACTCCAAACTCAGGTATTCATCGTTTACGACACCTATCTTGGGGTGGCAATCGGTTCACACTCTGGCGTCTATATTGACAATGGCGGGAACCCTATTCTCTATGATCCGGCAGGCTCGTATACCGACGACAAGAAATGCGGCTCAGGCAATGCTTGTGAAGAGAAAGACGCGAGTCCAAACAAATACAAGAAATTCCATGAATCGACGGGCAGCACGGTAAGAGTCTTCACGTTCGATACGACGCCTGCTCAAGAAGCTCAAATCGCGGCGAATATCGCTAAGCTAGGGGGTGCCGATCCGCCGTACTGCACGATTTCTGTGATCAAAGTCTTGCAGGGAGTTGGGCCATTCAAGGATTTGAATAGCACTATGTGGCCGGGGAATTTGGCGGACGCCTTGTATGCCATACAGCATCCCAAGCCTCCACTCGTTCTGAACAAACCCATTGTGACGCCAAAAAACTGAGCAGAAAGAAATGAGAAATGAAATTACAAACAGAGACATCAATCGGAAACGAAGATTATTCCTTTAATGCGTACTCCATAGTCATGGTCTGCGCGCTATCCGTTGTCGGGGCATATTTGCTGGCGGAGTTAGTAGAGATCAATCGCATTGCGCGCCTATGGATGCACGGCGCAAGTTTTTTCCGCTACCAGTTCACGTTCCTCGTGCTTTTTGGAGGAGCTTTGATGATTTATGCAATTCAAGAACAACAACGTCGCCGGTTGAGCACGCTTAAACTTATGGCGGTCTGTGCGGTTGGCGCATTCTTGTGTGCGCTCCTCGCGCTTTTCATTCTTCCGGCATTTTCAGCTCGAAACATGTTCGCAAATCTGACTTCAGCGGAAGGTTGGCGTGCATTGGTGGTTGGCGCTGGACTTACCTTGAGTTGGTTAACCGGGATACTGACTGGAGTGTTGGCAGGGACCTTTCTTCAAGGAAAGAGACGAGCGGTCGTAATCCTAGTTGTCATATGTATCTTGATCAAAGGGAGTGAAGCGATTGCCCATTATCATCTTGGGGAACGGATCTGGTAGCCCCTGGCGTCGACAGTTGACGCGCTCAGCCGCCGCACGGCGCTCAATCGGCCAAACGGCGTGAGTACCAGCTACGGCTATGATTCTCTGTCCCTGTGGTACGCAATAATTCCGTCCGGCTCGGGTAACAAATTGCAACAACTCGGGTTAAGCTGGGCCACGCCGTCTGATTGAAGTGTTCAGATTCACTGCAAATATCACCGCCGCTCCGTTGGTGTTCCTATTCTGCGCCGGATATGCCATCCTGACAGGCCATGCTTCTACCCGGTTTCAAGCCTCTCAGATCCTTGGTCGGCCTAATCATGAGTCTGATGTCAGAAGTTTTCATTTGGGTGACACTGATAGTCCGTCCCCGAACGGCACTAGCTGCCGAAATCCTGTTCCTGCGCAAACAGTTGGCCTTTTATCAGGAGCATCAGGTCCCGCCGAAGCGGCTCACCAATGCGGCAAGATTGAGCTTGGTGCTTTGGTTCCGTCTATGTGACTGGAAAGATGCGCTGATGATCGTCAAGCCCGACACGCTGATACGCTGGCATCGCCAGGGATTCAAGTTGTTCTGGCGCTGGAAGTCCCGGGCGGGGAGGCCGCGTCTGCCGAGGAACATTCGCAAGCTTATTGTGCGGATGGTAAAGGAGAATCCAACGTGGGGGCAGGCACGGGTGGCGGATGAACTCTCGCTGAAGCTTGGCATCCAAGTATCTCCACGCACAGTGCGGGCCTATTGGCCGTCTGAGTCGGAACGCCCAGGTCCAAGAAGAGGCTCCTCCCAACATTGGAAGACGTTCATTCGCAATCACGCGCAATCCATCGTTGCCTGTGATTTCCTGGTCGTTATTACAGCCAGATTTCGGCTGGTGTATGTCTTCATTGTGATGGAAATCGGCACCCGCCGCATTCTACACTTCAAGGTTACGTCCCATCCCACGGCGGCATGGACTCTGCAGCAGTTTCGAGAAGCCATTCCCAGCGACCACTCGTACGGATTCCTGATCCATGATCGAGACTCGATTTTCTCGGCAGAACTGGACCAGGAGTTGAACTCGTTTGGATTGAAAATACTAAGAACGCCGGTACGATCGCCCCAGGCAAATGCCTATTGCGAGCGCCTGATTGGGACGATCCGTCGTGAGTGCCTGGACTTTATGATTCCGCTGGGAGAGAAACACTTGCGATGGATACTGAGGGAGTGGGTCATCCATTACAATCAAGGCCGTCCTCAC
>DATCAX010000520.1:0-5761 GCA_036512375.1 Candidatus Angelobacter sp.
CCGTTCGAATCTTCTTCCTGAAAGACGCCAAAGAGTCCGTGCTGGCCCATTTCCGCGTCGCGCTGCGTCTTCTGTGCCCGTTCCATGGCCTTATCCAGCACGGCCATGATCTGTGCGCGATAGCCAAAGTCATCCAGAGCACCGGCTTTGTTCAAGGATTCCAGCACGCGCTTGTTCAACAGTCGCAGATCCACCTTCTCACAGAATTCAAACAGCGAACCGAATCGTCCTAGCTCTTTGCGCGCCGAAGTGATGGACTCAATAGCGTTGCGCCCCACGTTCTTGACCGCAGCCAGGCCAAAGCGGATGGCGCTGCCGTGGGGCGTGAAGTAAGCGTCGCTTACGTTGATGTTGGGCGGTTCCACCGGGATTTCCATCTCACGGCATTCGTTGATGTACTTGACCACGTTGTCTGTGTTGCCCATCTGCGAGGTCAGCAGGGCCGCCATGAACTCCACCGGATAATGGGTTTTCAGGTAGGCCGTCTGGTAAGCCAGCAGTGCATAGGCCGCGGAGTGTGATTTGTTGAAACCATAACCCGCGAACTCCGCCATCAAATCGAAAATCTTGGTGATCTTTTTTTCTGGGAAGCCAAGTTTCACGGCGCCTTTTACGAATTGATCACGCTGCTCACCCATGATCTTTTCGTCCTTCTTACCCATAGCCCGCCGCAATAGATCTGCATCTCCCAGAGAAAAGCCGGCCAGCACGTTGGCGATCTGCATGACCTGTTCCTGATAAACGATGACGCCAAGCGTTTCTTTCAGAAGCTCTTCCAGTTGCGGCAGCTCGTATTCAACCTTCTTGCGTCCCCACTTGCGATCAATGAAGTCGTCGATCATGCCGCCCTGAATTGGGCCGGGACGGTAAAGTGCGTTCAGAGCCGTTAGGTCATCAATCGAACTGGGCTTGTAACGCCGCAGCACGTCCGTCATGCCGCCGGATTCAAACTGGAAGATGCCGGAAGTCAGGCCTGTGTGAAAAATGCTTTCGTAGGTCCGTGGATCGTCAAGGGGAATCTTGGCGAGATCAATGGCTGCGCCGCGCTGCGCGATGAGTTTCAAAGCATCGTCAACGATGGTGAGAGTGGTGAGCCCCAGAAAGTCCATCTTGAGCAGGCCCATTTTCTCGATCGCCTTCATGTCATAAGCGGTCACAATTTCATCGTTTTTGGTCTTGTGCAGCGGCACCAGATCAGTGAGTGGCATGGGAGAAATCACCACGCCCGCGGCATGAACTCCGGAGTTGCGCACCAGCCCCTCCAGTTTCAAGGCGGTATCAATCAGCTCACGCACCTGAATTTCTTTTTCATATGCTTCCTGGAGTGGCCCCGCATCGTCGAGCGCCTGGGTCAGCGTGATGCCAATCGTGGTCGGGATCATCTTGGCGATACGATCCACGTCAGCGTAAGGAATATCCATGGCGCGGCCAACGTCTTTAACGGCTGCCTTCGCTGCCATGGTGCCAAAAGTAATGATCTGGGCCACGTTCTGGCGCCCGTATTTCTGCGTGACGTAATTGATGACTTCTCCGCGCCGGTTCATGCAGAAGTCGATGTCAATATCAGGCAGCGAAACGCGTTCAGGATTGAGGAAGCGTTCAAACAGCAGTTCATGCTGTAACGGATCAATGTCCGTAATTCCCATGGCGTAAGCCACGAGCGCGCCGGCAGCCGATCCGCGGCCCGGGCCTACGGGAATGGAGTTCTCACGCGCGTAACGGATGAAGTCCCACACGATCAGGAAGTATCCGGAGAATTTCATTTGCTGGATGATGGCGATTTCGCGCGCCAGCCGCTGATCGTACTCCACGCGGTTCTTCTTCAGCCGGCCAGCGGATTCAAGCGCGCTCAGGCTTTCCCATCGCCGCGCAAAGCCCTCACGCGCGACGTGCTCGAAATAGCTATCCAGCGTGTAGCCATCGGGCACCGTAAATTCCGGGAAGGGATTCTTGACCTTGTTGAGTTTGAAATTGCAGCGTTCGGCGATGGCCATCGATTGCGCCAGCACGTCTTCACGGCCGTTGAACAGCTGCTTCATCTCGTCCGCGGTCTTGACGAAAAACTGGTTGCCGTGGAACTTCAGCCGGTTCGTGTCATTGACGGACTTGCCGGTCTGCACACAGACCAACACGTCCTGCGCATGAGCGTCATCCTCGCAAAGATAGTGGCTGTCATTGGTGGCAACCATCGGGATGCCAAGGTCTTTTTCCAGGCGCATCAAGTCAGCGTGAATGCGATGTTCTTCCGGCAAACCCTGGTCCTGAATTTCCATGAAGAAATTGTCTTTGCCAAAAATCTCACGATAGAAGCTGGCCGCGCCACGAGCCGCGTCGTACTTTCCCGCCAGCAGATTTTCGCAGACTTCGCCGGCCAGGCAGCCGCTGAGTCCGATCAGTCCTTTGGAATATTCGGCCAGAAACTTTTTGCTGATGCGCGGCTTGTAATAAAAGCCGTGCATGCTGGCTTCAGAAGTGATTTTGATCAGGTTGCGATAGCCTTCTTCATTCTCGGCAAGCACCAGCAAGTGGTTGTAGGTGTCGCCTTCAGGCGGAGCGCGATGGTCGTCTTTTTTGCAAACATAAAGCTCGCAGCCGACGATCGGCTTGATGCCGGCTTTAGTCGCCGCCTCCACAAACTCAACCGTGCCGTAGATATTCCCGTGGTCAGTCATGGCCACGGCTTTCTGGCCAATATCGGCCACGCGCTTGATCAGCCCGTCAACGCCACAGGCTCCGTCCAGCAGAGAGTAATCGGTATGAAGGTGGAGATGGACGAATTCAGACATGATTGGCTATCTAAATTATAGCTAGTTCTGCTGCTGTGCACTGTTGTGTAAGTGTGTGGAAAACAAGGCCGTTAATTCACCGCGGAGACGCGGAGGCGCGAAAAAGACACAAATTCCAAACATCGGGGATCTAAATGCACTACTGCGCTAGCGGTTTGGCTTTGGCCATCACAATGTCGTGCCTGGCCTGGCATTCCGTGGCAGGATCCATGGTAGCCGCACCGACAAGATCATCTTTCTTTGCGGCAAATTCAACCGGCGGTCTGCGGACCTTGGCCGGGATTCCGGTGAATCGCGCTTTGCCTTCTGAGTTAGTGTAAACGCCCATATCAAGCTTGTGGGCACCAAACGCTCCGTAGGCCAGATGGACGTCAATGCGGGCGGCGTAGACCGGCTTGCCGTCAGAGTCTGTTACTGAGAAATCAATGGAGCAGGGCCCGGAGGTTCCATCGGTAACAGGAATGTCCTCGGGCGGCTGCGCGGACTGCTGTGATGGAAGTGTCGATTGCGCCTTGGCGGTGGACTGGTGCGGTGAGCCGGGCTGCGTTTGCGGAAGAAATAGAAAGACCGCTAACGCAAGGACCAGGGAGTCCGCAGGATAATTTCTGCATCCAGGCATTTTCATCATAGGCGCCTGAAAATTATATCGAATCCAGCCGCATCATTCGTCGCGGAATGAGTGCAGAGTAGGAAATGAGACCGGGGATATCGCGCCAGTATGATCGTTTTACTGAATTCGGGAAGTGGCGCCCACCGTAACATTTGCATCTTTCACAAAACCAGAGCCTTGCCGCGAAGGGGCAAGTTGCCACATGACGTCTTTGATCGCGCCGGAAAGCAGCTCGGGTTTATCGAGAAACGCGCCTTTTTCCACGAAACCGGCGGCTCCATCCTGGCGAAGTCGTGCTTCATTTTTTTGCGAAAGACTGGTCAGGACAATCACCGGGATCGGGAGAGTTACCGGGTTCTGCTTTAGCGCGGACAACACCTGCGGTCCGCTCATTTTGGGAAGCATCATGTCCAGAAGGATGATGTCAGGGAGCGACTGAGCTGCCATCTTCAGGGCCTTTTCGCCATCTTCCGCCAGTAACACCCTGTACCCAGCTTTAAGGAGTACGCGCTCCGTGGCAATTCTCACCAGTTTATTATCTTCCACCAGAAGTACGTTCAGCACGGCACACCCCTCAGGTATTTCGCTCATCAGAGCTTTCAAAGAATCCGACATTTGTGCTATCGGCGCTTTGGCAAAAATCTTAAGGGCCGCCTTGGAAGCAATAAGTCGCAGATGGAATGTGCGCTTCTTATTGGACTTTGAGATGTGATTGTTCAGCAGGAGAGGAATTCCTGCATCGCCGCGGTGACCGCTTCGGGTGTTTCCAGGCAGCTGCTGTGACCTGCTCCGGGAATACTGATCTTGTGAGCGCCGCGAATGCCGGCCACCATGGTGTCTGAGTTGCGCGGTGGCTGGGCGGTGTCGTCTTCCCCGGTGATGATGAGAGTGGGGCAGCGGATTGCGGCCAATTCGTCGGCCCGGAATTCGCGGCGGTTCATTACCGCCAGCAACGATCGAGCTATGTTGCGCGGACGTGCCCGCAGCTTCCCGGTCCACTGTTCCAGCATGGGGCGACGGTCTGCGCTTCGGCGCGTGGTTTGGCCAAAGAGTTCTTTTACGGCGATTGACGTGAATGGCGCCGGGCTGAACAACTTCACGAACTGTGCGAGCATGACGTACTTCATGCGATTCACCGCCTTCTCTTTGGTTGCGGTGGTGTTCATCAGAGTAAGCGTGCGAATCAGCTCAGGATGGTGCGCGGCGAGGCGCATGCCGACAAAGCCTCCCATCGAGAGGCCAGCGAAATGGCAAGGTGCGGCATGCAGGGCCTTGATGAGCGCGGCCGCGTCGTCAGCCAAAGTATCCATGTCATAGCCATACTGCCGGTCCGGCGAATGCCCCCCGGGAGCGCCGTACCCTGGATCATCGGAAAGCCCCTGGGCGCGATGGTCATAGGCGATCACGCGGTATTGTTTTTCAAAGACGGCCCGCTGCGGCTCAAACATGGAGTAATCCATCAGCAGGCCGTGCGAGAAAACAATGGTTTCTGGTCCGCTGCCGGACTCTTTGTAAAAGAGATTGACGCCGTTGACCAGGATTGTGGGCATGTTTATAAAATCTCGAGTGGAGCGAGAGATCGCTATTGTAACGAATAATTCTCAGACACCAAAGCCGTTCTCCGTTAGCTGTTCTGTATCTCAAAACTGAACTTGTCGAAGTGGCAGATCGCTATCATCGGTCAGGCTTTTCAGGTTTACCGATTATCGTTCCTGCACAAGGTTTCCCGCTATCGTTACAATAGGGTTCTCTCGCTACGTTCGAGATGTGCCCCATGGACAATAAAGCCATTGCCAACATCTTTTACGAAACGGCCGACCTGATGAAGGTTGCGTCGGCAGACCCGTTTCGTATCCGTTCGTATGAGCGCGCGGCGGAGGCGCTGGAAGGATGGCCGCAACAGGTCTCCGGGATGGACGAGAAAGCCTTGCTGGAAATTCCGGGCATCGGCAAAGGCATGGCAGCGAACATCCGCGAGTTGATGGCGACTGGCAAGCTGGGCATGCATGAGGAGATGTTGCAGAAATTTCGGCCGTCCATGCTGGAGCTACTCAAAATTTCCGGACTGGGGCCAAAGACCATTGCGCTGATCTGGGACGCCTTCCATATCTGCGACGTTGAAGGCGTGGCCAAACTGGCCAGCGAAGGCAAACTGCGCACGCTGCCGCGGCTGAGCGAGAAGTCAGAGCAGAAGATTCTGAAATCGATTGAGAGCTACCGGCAGCTGACTGGGCGATTTCTTATTAACATCGCCGATGAGATCGCCACCAAGATGACGGACTTTCTTGCCGGACTGCCGGGCGTGGAAAAAGTGACGCCGGCCGGGTCGCTGCGGCGGGGTCGCGAAACCGTGGGCGATCTTGAC
>DATCAX010000521.1:0-6182 GCA_036512375.1 Candidatus Angelobacter sp.
GAGTGGGGCTCTACTGCTCGCTCGATTTCAGCAATGCCATATTTCTGGCGTAATTCAGGGAAAGCCCGCTCCAGAAGAAAATTAAAAAAGTCGACTGCATGCTTCTGCCGGTCGTCCGGCTCGTTCATGACTGGGCGAACGCCAAAGTAAAAGCGCATGACTCCCGGAGGACAGAACGGCGACGGCGCGCAATGGCCCTGATCATCATCACACTTCATGGAAACCTTGTGTTCGTCTCCAATACCATATTCGAGTATATGGTTTGTCGGCATCATGCCCGTTGCCTTTAAGGCTTTCGGAGCGAATCGAACTCGTAAAGGCCGGCCGGTGAAGTTGATGCTGCGTGGAAATGGGAGTTTGATAGTGACCAAACTTTCCGGGACTCTCCATTTCTCGGTTTCCGCAAGAAAATCATCAAAGCCGGGATTGATGTACGGATCTGGCTCGGTTTTGGGATAGCTCCACATGCCTTCTTCTCCCAGTTCAAAGTGATAGCCCCTGGGATGTTGTTTGGCTGGATCCTTCCTATTCGCAGGATCATTGAAGTAGAAGTAGTGAGCAAGTTCGGTATTTTTCGGATCCGGCTTTGGAACGAACGCCGTGATGCGTCGAATATCCCTTTGTACAACTACGGCGAAGGCGCCTTCCAGCAAAATCTGCAGAGTATGCACATTACCGCCCTTGTTTGGGCGCTCTGTAGTCTTGGACTGATCGCTGCCCCACCCACGGAGCGTGCCTGCCACTGGCAATACACTTAAGGCCTTTAGCAAATCCCGTCGCTTCATAAATCCTTCTCCTGTTCATTCACCTCTATTGAAAACAACCAAAGCCAAATCCAAGATCGTAGAACAAAATTGACTTCAATTGAACCGTCCCGGATTCAGCCAGCTCTCCCAAACAAGCTAAAGCCAGCCCAGTAATATGGGTGGGCCCTGGATTTCAATACTTCTGCTCGCGCCCCGGACATCGCTTGAGCAACGCCTCTGCCTTGCGCAAGATTTTGATAGAACGCGATCATAAGAGTAGAAGTTGTTTCGGAGTCAACGTTCCAATGACTCGCGATGACAGCCGGAACTCCGGCGGCCAAAAAACCACGAACAAAGCCGTTAGTATCGAGAAGACCAAGGTCCTTGCCGGTCGAACATGCCGCCAGTACCACTAGCTGAGAGTGCTTGAATAATTCAGGGACAAAATCCTTGGCGTGCAGCGAACGCCTGCCATTGTAATCGAGAGTGGTTCCAGCCCCGTCCAATCTGCCGTGGCCCATGTAATGAAAGAGCCCGCTGGCCCCCATGTGAGTCTGCAAGTCAGCCCATTCTGTTTTTGTTGAATCAACATATCTCGTCTGGCGGAAGAGCGCTGCAATCGTGTTCTTTTGTGCTTCGATTCCCGGAAGATAACCCGCATCGGGAGCGTGCGAAGCGTCAAGTAGCAACAAAGAAGTTGACATCGTTATCGACCGAGGACGATGAAGCTCCTTCTCCAACCACTGACCGGGAGAATAAATGACCGAATACTGTTGGCCAAAATAACCGCCCGAGGGGGTCATTAACGCCTCTAGCGCAAGATTATTGGCGGACCGATCCAGTTCGACGGTAACTGCATTCGTTAGGTTCAGCTCGGAGATAACCGGCTCCAATAGTTTGCTGTAAAGCCACGACCCTTGCTGCTGGACTTCGCTCAAATCGGAATCCGGCGTCGCGCAGCGCTCAGTAAAGCTGCGCACAACCCGCTCAAATTCCTGTTGCGGTACCCCCACCCACGTCCCGTGAATTCCCCTGCTGTTTGATATCCAGATCTCAAGTCCGTCTTTGAAATTCGCATAGACTACATGGTTTTCAAGCGAGGAGGGTAGTTTTTCCGCGGCCTTTGCTTTCATATTGACTGCGCTCTTGTCGCTGGGGATGCGAGCACCTCCAGAGCGTAGTCCGCGCAACATTGGTCGGCTTTTGTACCATTCCCAGCGACCCAAAGCGTCTTCTGTCCGATTTTGGGCAATCAACACCCGCACCAGTCCGCGATAACTATCATCGGTTGCACGCAGCCACGCCACGCGGTTTCCACCGTCGATAAGACTTTTCAGGGGCGCTTCAGCTGAGTCGATTGCAGTCTGGTAGGCGGCGGCTGCATCGTCCAGTTTCTTCAATTCCCACTGAGTGTCTCCAAGCAGACGATAAAACGTCGCGGTAATTAACTTGTCCTGGATTGACCCAATATGCTTTTCGACCTGCTTCAGTGTGGCCAGCGCCCGAGTCGCATCGCCTTGCTGCAACTGAAGTTCTGCCGGCTCAATTTCACTGATCATTCGGTACTCTTTGGCATAACCCTCAGGAACGTGTTCCAGGAGCGCTAACGCTTCTTTGTTTTCCGAATTCGCCGCCTCAAAACGTTTTTGTGCCAGAAACATATTGCTAAGCCGAAGATGAAGCAGCCCTTCTCGAATAGAATTTCTTGCGATCCCGCTTTTTGGGTCCTGGCGAAGTTCCAGAGTATGGGTGAGAATGGCTTCGGAAATGTATAAATTTCCTGCCTGCTGCGTGCATTGCCAAAGCACCGCATAAAACTGGTCTAACCGCTCGGGAGGATATGTGCCTTGCCAATAACGCGCCAGCCCTTGTGTTCCCTGTTCCCAGGCTCCGCTGCAGCGGCCCTGCTGGCTGTGCATGCCGGCGGAGATTCCCAGAATACGCATCTCCAGAACGGGAAACTGGAATCGCTGCGCAATTTGAAAGCTTACTTGTGAATCGCTGTCAGATTCAGTCAGGTCGCCGTGAAAGTTTCGGCATTGCGCCTTTTCAAGGGCCAGTTGCCCCTTAAGCCATTCGTACTTGGTGATGGAGACTTCCTCCCAGAGGGGGTCGGCCCGGGCAAGACAGCTGTCGCCTTGCAGCACGCTTCGTGAAGCATAAACTTCTTGCAATGTAGCCATCAGGCGTCCCGCAGTATTTTCATCGTGGGAGAAGATAAGCGCGGCGTGTACTGCCTGGTCTCTCGCCTGATTATGGAGGCCCTGCTCGTTGGCCAGAGCTGCGGCGCTAAGAGCTCGCACCGCATCCTGATCTTGCGGCTTCGTGTCCTTCAGGAAATCCCGCCACCAGAAATCCTGGTGTTCCGCAAACACTTCAGCAAGGCCCTGAACAGCGCGATAAGCGTCGCTGTTCTTGTCAGCCACGGCCGCCGGGAGCCACTGGCTTAATGCCTTTTGCTGGTATGGTTCGGGATCTTCAGGCTTCAGAGTGCCTTGGGCTTTTTGTTGCAAAAAAAAAGAGGGGTCTGAATAGCTCTGCTCGTGCCGTCCTGAAATTTTTGCCTGCGCGTCTTTCAGATGTTGCTGCGCTTCACCGGTCCATCCGCTGGAGGGATCCACCTGAAGATATCTTTTCCAGGTTTCCACCGCCAGGTCCCAGGCTTGCGTCCTTTCGTAGCCGATGGCCAGGTTAAAGAGCGCGCTGGCACGATCATCTTTGTTCAGGTTTGGCTGGGTCAGTACTTTGCTCAGCAGGTTGAGCGTGCGTTGCAGATTGGGATGTTCGGCGCGACTATCGCGCTCAAAGTAGCTGGCGGCCAGGTCAATTTCCAGGCTGGGACTGCCGAGTCCCTCGGAACGGGCTTTTTCGAAATCCTTTTCCGCTTTTTCCAGACTGCTGGGCGTTGCCTCCCACAATAGAGCTCGCCCCTGAATCTGCAGCCAGCGCGGATCAGCGTTGGCGGCGTGAAGATTCTTGTTCGCGGCGCCGCTCGCGTCATGCAGTGAGGTGGGAACTTCATCCACACCTCTACCATTCTCCGCTCCTAACACAACCGGAAATGGGTTATAAGGCGCATAGTCTACGGCTGGCAAACGCGACGGCGTGGTGCGCCGCTCCACAAAAGCCGCCGCCACTTCTTTTTGCGCCTGCTTTACTCTGTACTCAACCAGCAACGCCGGCCCCTGGATCACGCCAAAGATAACCGCCGCCAGTGCCGCGGTTGCCGGCACAAGCTTCAGCCAGGGAAATCGACGGCCACCCCCGATCAACTCCCGCACCAGCCTCTTTTGCCACTGTGGCCTGGAACTCCGCAGCTGCGTCAGGATCTTAATATTCTCCGGAGATTGTTCCTCTGAAAACTCATTGAGGTATCGCCGCAACACGGGACCGCACGTCTTGCACTCCGCAACATGCAGCATCGTCTGCTCGGCCAGGGCCGGCGCCAATATCCCGGCTGCCAGTTCCTGGAGCACCTCGTCATCTGGACAATGGGGCTGCGTCGCGTTCATGCAACAACCTTTCTGGAACACACTCTTGCGGGCAGGACAGTCTTTCGGCATCCGTATGACGCCGCGCCGCGGACCGCAACATTTGTCTGCCTGGTCATGGCCACTACAGCATCCAGTTCTGGCGCAGAACCCTGCTGACACTTTTTAAGTTTATTGTTGCCTCGATCCACTTAAACTGCCCCTTCAATCCCTAAGACGTAAAAGCCAGTGTGAAACCTTTTGACTCCCATAAGCCCATGAAAACACGCGCTCAATCATCTTTATCAGTGTCCGCAGGTCCCAATCTCTCGCGAAGACAGCGGGTCAAACGAAACAGGACAGCTTCCACACCTTTCACCGTCAGCCCCATGTTGGCCAACATGGATATCTCTTTAGCCGTGTACCCCTGCTCGTAGAAGAACCAGAAAATCGCCACATCTCTCTTGTACGTCTCGGAGGATGAAAGAGTCTCCAAAACGGCCTGGACCTTTTCTTTCCGATGTGCAAATTCAAGCCGCTCGTGGCCGTCCGGCCCTGGCGGCAACACCGGATCGCTCAACTCGATTTCTTCCACCTTGTTTGTTGGTTGCCGGAAGTGGTCCCGTACGACATTTGATGCCACGACCTTCAAATACCCAAAGATTGTGTTCTCATAGTCATTCTTGATGCTGCGCAATGCCTTTCGGTCGCTGGCAAAAAGCTTCACATAAGTATCCTGGATCAAGTCATCAACCAGGCTGGGAGACGGCTCTTTCCAGCGGCGGATAGTATTGATAATCACGCTGGCAATCAATGGCTGGGTCCTGCGGGTAAATTCCCGCCAATGTTCCTGCCCGTCTGAGCTTAAGCAAAGATTCAGCAGGTCCCGAATTGAGATTTCTTCTTGCGCCATTCCGTCGTTTTGCCGTGAATCGAGATTCTACTTCGTGCCGGGGCGAAGGTTCGAGGAAGTTTGTGATTTTCTCATCCAATCAATTGGCCACGATAAACCGACAGAATGGTCCACTTCATGCTTGATTTCAGTAGCTTGGGAGGGAGTTGACCCACGAGGTCGAACACCTCAGGACATGGATTGATACTCTGCCACGAGGGTGCTCCAAAAAACCGTTGTCGATTCAGCTCCTAATCTTTATTGCTGGAACAAGCTTCATTGCGCCGCAATGAGCACCTTAGAAGGCGTTATTTAGAGGGAAAATCATTCATCATGGCGAAAGGATTTTGACCTCCGACCCTCTGATCTCAAACCAGAAAAAGCTTCCATTTCGCTTAATGCTTTTTTACGATCCACTATTGCAGATGAGCCATTTCAAAATTTTCAGACAGGTCATCGAATGCGGAAAATGCTGAGTGCTCCAGACAAGAGGTGGCGCGGACAATATGGCACTTCGATTTCAGTCGTGGCCAAAACATGATGCGATCTTTTGCACACCTACCCTGCTCCAAAATGAGCTCTTGTGCACGGGTGATTTACTTAGTTCCACTCGTCAACTGTGAGTGATCGCCTGAATTCTAGCGGCTTGCGCCACGCGGCCACCGTAGTACCAGACTAAGAGTGGAATCCTAATCAAAATAAGTGGTCTCCTGATGTATCCAGAGTAGATGCACTCGTACTCTCTGCTCCTCAAGACAAAGCACCGTAGCTCTTAAGGAGTACGATAGTGAAAAACGCTATTCGGTTAATGATTGCGACCTTGACTCTGGCCACCGCATCCTTTGCGGGAGTTACGGTTAGCTCACCCGCCCCAGGATCCACAGCAGGATCCCCAGTACACTTCGTCGCCTCTGCAACATCCACTCATCCGATCACTTCGATGAGAATTTATGTGGACAACTTAAGCGTTTACCTGGTTTCGGCGAGCAGTCTTAACGCATCTGTGCCCCTGTCGGCCGGCAGCCACAGTGTTGTTGTTCAGGCTTGGGATGCAACGGGAGCAGTCTTCAAAAC
>DATCAX010000522.1:0-3070 GCA_036512375.1 Candidatus Angelobacter sp.
TGCTCGTTGCCGAACAGCCCGAACTTGTGGCGGGACTTCTCTTGCTTTCCTACCCGCTCCATCCTCCGCGCAAACCTGCCGAACTGCGCACCGGACACTTTTCTCGACTCACAACGCCCGCGCTGTTCGTCCATGGCTCCCGCGATCCCTTCGGCTCGCACGATGAGATGAAGACGGCCCTTGCCTTGATCCCAGCACGGAAGATGCTCATGGAAATCGAAGGCGCTGGGCATGAACTGCTGGGGAAGAAAGCGGAAGACGATCTTCCAGCCAGAATCGTGCAGGCATTCCAGAAATTTTTCACGGTGTAAAGGCTTTTGCGTCACCGCGTGGCTATCGGCGGAACTTAAACACTTTTATCAGCCCTTGTTTCATCCACGGCTTCAACCGGCCGCGCATAGAAGCATCGCCTAATCTCTTGATGATCTCCGCTTGAGTGGGATAAGGATGAATCACGGCTCCCAATTGGCCAACTTTCATTTTATGCTGTATGGCCATCACCAACTCGCCGATACTCTCCCCCGCATGACGGCAGACCAGTGTCGCGCCCAGCAGTTTGCCGCCTTTCTTGCTGACGTGAACACGCGCGAAGCCTTGCGTATCGCCGTCCACGACACCACGATCATTGTCTGCAAAAGGAAGCGTGAACGTTTCCATTTCTGTTCCGTTTTTCTGGGCGCCTTCCTGGTTCAATCCAACATGCGCGATCTCAGGATCAGTGTAGGTGCACCAGGGAATCACCCGATCGCTGGCGCGCTTGCGGCCAAAGAACAGCGCATTCTGCAGCGCGATTCGACCCAGCGCCTCCGCGGCATGCGTAAAGTGGTAGCGCGAACTGATGTCTCCAGCCGCAAATATGTTCTTGTTCGACGTGCGCAGACGGTCGTCAGCGGTCACTCCTTTGTCGTCATATTTCACGCCTGCTGCTTCCAGATTCAGGCCTTCGATATTGGGAGCGCGGCCCACAGCAAGCAGAATCTCATCGCCCACCACGGTTTCTTTTCCCTGGCCGCGATCAATGATCAGGATTTTCCCTACAGCCGATTTTTCGGCGCGTTCCACTTTTGCGCCTAGCACAAGCTCGATCCCTTCACGCCGAAATTGCTGTTCCAGCACGGCGGCCGCGTCCGCATCTTCTTTTGGAAGCAGCTTCGTCACATCGCTCACCAGCGATACCTGGCTGCCCATCCGAACAAAGGCCTGAGCCAGTTCACAGCCGATGGGTCCTCCGCCAATCACGATCAGCCGCCGCGGCAGAGTCGTGAGCGAAAAGACGGTTTCATTCGTGAGATATCCCGCTTCCGGCAGGCCGGGAATTGGAGGCACGGCAGCGCGTGCGCCGGTAGCGATAATGGATTTACTGAACTCCAGACGCTGGCCTTCAACTTCCAGGGAACGCTTGCCAGTGAAATGGCCATGACCAAGAAAAACATCCACACCCAGTCCGGCAAAACGTTGGACGGAATCGTGCGGCGCAATCTCTGCACGTACGCGACGGACGCGCCGCATCACGTCAGCAAATTCTATCTTCGGTGGTGAAGTCACGATGCCGAAATCTCGCGCCTCAGTCACCGCATACGCCGCGCGCGCCGCGCGGATCAGCGACTTCGATGGCACGCATCCATAATTGAGGCAATCGCCGCCGGTGAGATGGCGTTCGATAAGAGCTACCCGCGCACCCAGTATGGCTGCGCCTGACGCCGCCACTAGTCCTGCGGTTCCGGCACCGACCACGACCAGGTTGTAGCGGCCTGTCGCTTTAGGATTGATCCAGTCCGGCGGATGGGCATTTTCCACCAGCTTCTTGTTGAATTCGTCGGCGGGTTTCACCTCAATCATGTGAGGTGGCGTCATTGCAGGCTGCCTCCACAACTGGAACCCGCGCCAGCAGTGCAGCCAAAGCAATGGCTGTCCGTGGCAATCTGGCTGTGCGCCAGCTCAGAGAATGAGTCGATCTCCCAGATGTTTTTGCCGCCAGGAGTTTCCAGGTCAAGCATCTGGTTGAAGTCGCAGTCGTAAATTCTTCCGTCCCAGCCGATGCTCACGAGGTCCCGGCACATCAGACTTTCTACGGTCGCGGGATTAAAGTGGTTCGTGAGCAGCTCTGAATACGCTTCAGATCTGCCTTCGCGAAATAGAAGTTCCGCAAAGCGCTTAATGGGCATGTTGGTGATGGTGAACAGCCGGTTGAATTCGATGCCGTAATTTTCCCGCAGCTGAGTCTTATAGTCGGCTTCAAGTTTTTCCTGCGGCGGCGGCAGCGAAGCTCCCAGCGGGTTATAAACCAGGTTAAGCACCAGCCCAGATCCGTGTTGCCCATAGCCGATCGCGTTGAGCAACCGCAGTGCCCGGATACTTTTCTCGAACGCACCCTTGCCACGCTGTTGATCGACGTTGCTTTCCGTATAACAAGGCAGGCTCGCAGTAATCTCGGCTTGATTTGCGGCCAGGAACTCGGCCAGCGTTTCCTCTCCGGGCTCAAAAAGCACGGTTAGATTGCAGCGATCAATCACGTGCTTTGCCATGCGCCGCGACTCGCTGACCAGCGGGCGAAAATTCGCATTCAGCTCCGGCGCGCCGCCCGTGATATCCACGGTCCGGATTGAAGGCGTTGCCGCCAGCAGCGTCATGACTCGTTCCGCCACGTTGGCGGGCATTATTTCTGTGCGCTTGGGTCCGGCTTCAACATGGCAGTGGTGGCATGCCTGGTTGCAGAGTTTACCCACGTTGATCTGCAGCGTTGTTACCTCACGCCGCCGAAGTTCGTCCAGTCCGTGTTGCCGCAGCGCGTCACGAAAATCGACTGAAGCAGCTCCGTTCAATATCGGCAGCAAGGCGGTTTTCTCAGTCATCGGGCAAAGGTCTCCGTTTTCGCAACAACGACTGCAGGGAAAGATCCATGCGAGCGTGTATCTCAGGGGCGTCCTCGCCCAATTCATTAGATGTTAAACTACGGGATCACATAAGGGCTTCTGTGAAGCTCGCACTCGGCAAAACCAGACCAGCAGAGCAGCCCTGAGGTTCGTCACACGTTCACCCGCAATTGGGCAAGAGAGGCCCACCCCAGAGA
>DATCAX010000523.1:0-2178 GCA_036512375.1 Candidatus Angelobacter sp.
AATAATTCGAGCGACGTACCGTCCACCACCGCAAGAGAGCCCTTCTGGGAGACGGCATAGTAGATATTGCTGTGATGCAAGCCCACAGAGACCAGCGGACGGCTGCCTGTCAGCACGTATAGATCCACGCGAAGGGGCTGCGCCATGGCGATAGGAATATTTGCTGAGGTGTCATGCCGGACAAAGCGACGCTCCCACTGGATCGCTAGAAAGTCGCCGCCTCCCAGTAAGGATCCCACAAATTCCTTGGTTCCGGTCTTAAGCGAAAATAACTTCTCGCCGGTGCGCGGAAATACGGAAAGATTTCCGCAACCAAACGCGGCAAACAGTTGATGCTCCAGCGCAACAGCCTGGTAAGCGCAGGGATGCTCGGGGGAAGTCCAGTCCGGCATCAGCGCGGACCATTGGCCGTCAAACGCCAGCAGCCCGAACGTGGCGGCGGGGGCCCAGGTGGTGGGGCTGGAACTCAGCAATGCGTGGTCGGCCGCGGACCAGGCGGCCAGAAACCACGGCAAGCTGAAGCTCTTGATCGGCTCCAGGTTATCGGCGCTTAGTATTTCGATATCGACCTGCGCTTTTTCCACGCTTGAGCTGGGTGAGAGAGCGTTGCGCTTGATGATCTGCTGGTGGACCAGTTGGACTTCATCGCCCGAGGGAGAGACGCCAATCTGCCATCCTTCTTCCTGGGCCTGACGTTTCAAGGGAAGAGCGTGCGAGGCGAGACGCGCGAAGTCCGCGGAATAAAGATAGACAACGTCGCCCGTGCGGACGATAAATTTGCCATCGCGGGTGGCAATGACCTTGGAAAATTCCGCGTTGGTCGGAAGCTGAAGCGACTTTACTTCGCCACCATCCTTGGCATTGAGCACTTTGATTTCGAGCATGAAGTTGCCTGAGCCGCCGCTGGCGTCGCGCGCAGCCAGCCTGGCCGGCCCACGCGATCGGTTCACCTGGTATACAAGAAGTCGTTCCGGCGAAATGAAGAGCACGCCCTGATGCAGTGTCCAGCGGAAGTTGATGGTGCGATCAAAGGCTTGCAATTGATACCTCTCCCTGAGATCGACCTTCCACTTCGGAACCGCGCTTTCCGCACTGACACAAGCAGGCCAACACAGACTGAGCAGGGCCATCGCTTTTATCCACAAATTCATTTCGACTCCTGGTTGTCGCTATACTCATCGTGGCCGCCGCCATTCTGGTTTGCCAGTTCCACGAACAGATCTTCCAGCGTCCTCCGAATCGGATTCACCGCCACCACCTCACCTCCGGCTAGCCATATCCTCTCAATCGTTTGACGCTGAGTGAGGGCAGGCACCGTGATCTTGATAAAGCCGTTCTGCGGCGTGCCTTCAAACAGCAGCGCGTCAATTCCCTTCACAGTTATCACAAAACGGTCCTGCGCTTCCAGCAGTTCGGCCAGCGTGCCCACGCGGGCGACGCGGCCTTTGATTACGATGGCCAGGCGGTCGCAGATCTGCTCGACCTCTGAGAGCAGGTGCGAACTAAGGAACACGGTCTTGCCCGCTTCGCGTGCCCGCAAGAGGATTTCGCGCACGCGGAGCCGTCCCAGCGGGTCGAGCGCCGAAGCCGGCTCATCGAGGATCAGCAATTCCGGGTCATTCACCAGCGCCTGCGCCAGCCCCACGCGCTGGAGCATGCCGCGAGAAAACTTCCCTGTGTTGCGTCGCGCGACGTCCGTGAGTTCCATTTCTTTGATCAGTTCGGTAGTCCGCTGGCGAAGCTGGGGATCGCGCATGCCATTCAGTGCGCCATAGAACCGGACCAGGTTGGACGCCGGGCGATGATAGAGCGCCACGTTTTCCGCCAGAAACCCGATACGTCGTCGTGTGGGAGCGTGTCCAAATTCATGTCCCAGCATTTCACCCCGACCACTGCTGGGAAACATGAGTCCAATCGCGAGATGCATGGCTGTGGTTTTACCTGCGCCATTAGGGCCGAGAAAACCGAATATCTCGCCGCGTTCAACGCGCAAAGAGAAATCGCGGAGCGCCCTGACCCACTGGCTCCGAAAAAAGCCGCGATACTGCTTGCTGACGTTGTTGAACGCAAGAGCCGGAAGGCTGGACATGAGTGATTAAGGATATCACCGTGGCTTCAGCGAATCAGCGGCAAGATGATCGCCGCTGATGATTGCGCAAAGCAAAAAAAAAGGCCTCC
>DATCAX010000524.1:0-5690 GCA_036512375.1 Candidatus Angelobacter sp.
AGGAACGGCAGCTTTAGGGCTCTTGCTCTGCGCTAACGCTGAAACGGAGATGAGGATGACAACCAATGAAACGGCGGTTCTTTTCATGCGAAAGATTATAGTTCCGCGTGTCAATCGCAGCAGATGATTGAAAACATTGGACAAATACTTACGCTCATGGCAATCCAGAAGGACTAGAATAATGGTATGAAACCGCTGGCTGCTCTCGTTGTGCTAGGAATCTCTGCTCTTCTTGTACCAACCTCACTGAATGCGCAGATGCGCGGAATGTCCGGTCGCGGTGGTGGCGGCAATTCGTCGCACGGCGGTTCCGGCTTCCGATCCGCTCCGTCCAGTGGGTTCCGGTCCGGCCCGTCCGGGGGATTTCGTTCAGCGCCCGGTGGTTTCAGATCCGGGCCAGGGTTTAGCACGTTTGGGCCAGGGCAGCGAAGTGGTGGCTTCTCATCATTTTCTCCCGCAGGCAGGACATTCTCGTCGCGGAACGTGGTGTCGCGGCAGCATGTGTTCGTAAAC
This sequence comes from Candidatus Angelobacter sp., assembly GCA_036512375.1. GTDB lineage: Bacteria > Acidobacteriota > Terriglobia > Terriglobales > Acidobacteriaceae > Angelobacter. The sequence goes on from DATCAX010000524.1 coordinate 514, forward strand.
CGTCCATTTGGATTTCGCCGTTTTAATAACCGTCGATTTGGATTTTTCGATGACTGTTTCGGATGCCGGTCACCCTTCTTTTTTGGAAATGGGCTTTTCCTGGGATCACCCTTCTTTCCCTACTACCCCGGCGATTATTATGGCGACTATTACGGTTATGGATCGCCGGCTCAGCAGCAGCCTGTAGTAGTAAACACAGACAACGGCAACACCGTACAGCTTTCGGCTGAAGTCCAGCAGCTCACGGATGAAGTTGAGGACCTGCGCAGCGAAGAAAGCCGACGCTACTCTCAGGACCGCGCGGCAGCAGCCAACTCTGGCGCATCTATGTCCGCAAAGGAGCCCGCAGCAGCTACCGTTTTTGTCTTCCGCGATGGCCACCGCATCTCAGCCCAGAGTTACGCTATCGCCGGCCAGACACTATGGATTTTCAATGAACATGCGGCGCGCAAGTATCAGATCGCCGATCTGGATGCTACGGCAACAGACCAGGTCAATGCCGCCAATGGTATTGAATTTCACGTTCCGGCGCCTCCGCCTAACCGTTAGAAGATCATATTAGACGTTTTAGACGTTTAGATATTTCTTCGATGCAGTCCGCGGGCGGATCTGCCCAACGAGTGCTGGTCACTGATCGCGGCATATCTTAAATCGTACTTTGATCGCACCCCTGAATCGCACCTCGATACCCAAAAGCCTGCTGCAAAGAAGAACGCGGCTTTGCAAAGATTCTGTGACGGCGCATATTTGGGTCGGATATAGTACTCACACCAGCTTACGCAGCTAACTATAGGGAGAAGCATTCATGGGCAGTTCTGCGCGTAATACGATTCCACTTTTACTTCTGATCCTGGCTTTTGCGGCAATTACCTTAGCGCAACAGGCCACGCCATCACCTGCCGGCGATGCTACCGGAACGGCCCCGGCGAATGCCGCTCCAACACCGGCTTCATCACAGTCAGAAAACGTGGAAGGGACCGCCGCGGTGCTCAAGGTAAAGACAAGGCTTGTGGTGGTTGATGTGATCGCGCTCGACCACAAGGGCAATCCGATTACCGATCTCAAAGCTGACGATTTTACTTTGCAGGAAGAAAACAAATCGCAAAAGATACGCGTTTTCAATTTTCAGCAGGGCCCGCAAGGACAACCAGCAGTGATGACTTCGGTAACGCTCTCGGCCAATCGCATCACCAATATGCCTCGATTCAAGACCAACAGCGCCTTGAACGTGCTATTGCTGGATGGCATCAACGTTTCCAACGCGAACCAGAAATATGCGCGCGAACAGATGCTCAAATTTCTGGAAAAGCTTCCCGCAGGACAACCTATCGCTGTTTACGCTATGGGAACCAAACTGCGCATGCTGCAAGATTTCACAGTTGACCCCACGTTGCTGAGAGATGCGGTGAAGAAAGCCAAGTTCAACGCATCGGGCGTTCGGTCTGAGAGCTCGAATGCACTCGATCTTCCACCGGCTACGCTGGAGGCCATGCCGCTTGCCATGCTGCAGCAGGTGCTGCGCTTTGGACAAGATCAGGCCATCAACCAGATGGACGAACGCGTCCGCTTGACCATTGAACAATTGAGCGCTCTTGCCCGCAATCTCTCGGGTTATCCCGGTCGCAAGAACCTTGTCTGGCTTTCTGAGGCTTTTCCCGCTTACCTTTTCCCCAACGATCCGGATCCTACGGGCCGGAATAGCAGTGCTGCGTCAGCGTCGCAACTCCCTATTGTCAAAAACTATCAAGGGCAGATCGACCATGCCGCCGATTTGCTCGCCAACGCGCAGGTTGCTGTATATCCAGTGGACGCGGGCGCGGTCGGCAATCACGATGTGTATTCATCGTTGAGTAATACGGATAGCAATGGCAACTACCTGGGCAACAGTGCTCGCGGCACTATTCGGGAGGGCCTCGGGGGGTCGGCGCAGGCTTCAGAAATCAGCAACGCTTCCGAGACTGCGATGAACTCACACTCCACGATGAATTCGGTCGCCGAGCAAACCGGAGGCAAAGCCTTTTACAACACCAACGATCTGAATAGGGCCATCCGGGACAGTATGGAAGACGGCTCCACCTATTACACGCTGGGCTACTACCCGGAAAATAAGGATTGGGACGGCCGTTTCCGCAGGATTTCCGTCAAGATCAACCGCCCGGGGATAAAGCTGCATTACCGCCAGGGCTTCTACGCGGTTGAGCCGAAAGACTACGCGAAGCAGGACCCGAAGATTCTTGCCGTCGACATGGGCAGCGCGCTCGACATCAGCAATCCTGTCTCTACGGGGCTGCCATTCCAGGCGGTGGTGATTCCTCCCTCGGCGCAAAATGGCAATAAGGTAAACATCAATTTTGGTGTTGATCCGCATGCGGTGGGATTTCAGCTGAAAGATGACGGACTACAGCATGCCGCGGTGGATTGCGGCGTGCGTGTTTATTCGAAAACCGGGGAATCGTTGAAGCTTCAGGGAAATACGTTCAATGCCGCGCTGGCCCCTGAGCAATACCAGAAAGTCATGAAAGCAATCTTTCCCTGCAACCAGTCATTGGAACTTCCGCCAGGAGAATATTTACTGCGCCTTGCCGTCCGCGACACCAACAACGGCCTCATCGGCACCGCGAATGGCAGCGCTACTGTACCAGCCGGAGCAGCAAGTCCGCAGGCAAATCCGGAGGAGAAAAAGCCCTAGCTCCCCATTCACTGGGGTGTTCCACTTCACTCGCAAGGAACCTGTGCGCGTGATATCCTCGGCGTTCAAGCTTTCAACTCAGAATGAGCAGCCTTTTTCTCGTCCGACACGGTCAAGCATCCTTTCTTGAGCGCAACTATGACAAGCTCTCCGCCAAGGGCGAAGAGCAAAGCCGCATGCTGGGAGAATATTGGACAGGATTGAAGATTTGCTTTGACCGCGTATTTTCCGGGCCCAAAGTGCGGCAGCGTGAAACGGCACGTATTGTTGGAGAAGCCTACAAGAGCGCCGGACTTCCATGGCCTGAACCAGTCGTGCTGCCGGAATTCGATGAGTTTCAGGCGGAAGCAGTTTTGGAACGATCGCTGACGGAGTTAATTGAAAGCGATTCCGATATCCGAAGAATGCACCGGGCGTTTAGAGATTCGCAGACGCGGCCGGAGCAGTTCAAGACATTTCAGCAGATTTTTGAAGTCGTGATTGGACGATGGGCGGACGGAAAGATGCCGCTGGAAGGAATTGAGCCTTGGGCGGATTTCAGCGCGCGTGTGCAGCGGGGACTGGCCCAGTTTTCTGCAAATGGAACTCACCGACAGCGAATCGCCATTTTCAGTTCCGGCGGGCCGGTAGGCGTGGCCATGCAGCGTGCATTGAATCTTTCCACTGAGGCCACATTGAAGGCCGCATGGATGGTGCGCAATTGTTCTTACAGCGAGTTTCTCTTCTCCGCGGGACGGTTTACTCTGAGTTCGTACAATGCAACTCCGCACTTTACTGATCCGGAGTTTCTCACCCATCGGTAAGGTAAGTCGGACGAGCCGCTGCGAATCAGCGGGTCCGTGAATCAGCGAAACAAGGAACTGGCACCGATGTCAGCAGAAGGCGTAAATACCTTTTACATTGCCGACGGCTTGCAGGACAGCACCAAGCCTGTCCGCCAGGGTGAGGAGCTGGACCTCGCCCGGCTTGAGCCTTATCTTCGCGGCCATTTTCCTGACCTGAGCGGAGCGTTGGTGGTAAAGCAATTCCCCAGCGGCCATTCCAACCTTACATATTCCGTCGCGTTGGGCGAAAATGAGATGGTGCTGCGGCGTCCGCCTTTCGGCAGCAAGGTAAAGTCGGCTCATGATATGGGGCGCGAATACAACGTGCTGGCCAAACTGCACGCCGCTTACCCAACGCCGCGTCCTTTACTTTACTGCACGGACGATTCAGTGCTTGGCGCACCGTTTTATGTGATGGAGCGGGTGCGCGGGATGATTCTGCGCCGCAACCTGCCAACCGGCCTTACGCTGCCAGTTGAAACAGCACGGAAGCTGAGCGAATCTTTCATCGACAACCTTGCTTCGCTGCATGGTTTGGACTATGCGGTGCTGGGCTTGGGCGAGTTAGGCAAACCCCAGGGCTATCTGGAACGGCAGGTGCGCGGATGGATGGAGCGCTATCAGGGATCGAAAACACACGACCTACCGGAAGTAGAACCGCTCTCAGCGTGGCTGCGCGAACACATGCCGGCACGAAGCGGCGCAACTCTTATCCATAACGATTACAAATTTGACAACATGCTTCTTGATCCCCGCGACATCACGCGTATCAAGGCTGTCCTTGACTGGGAGATGTGCACTCTGGGCGATCCGTTGACCGACCTGGGCACCGCACTGGCGTATTGGGTCGACCCCGACGATCCACCGGACATGCAGATGGTGCGCTGGGGGCCAACAATTGTGCCAGGAATGCTACGCCGCGCGGAGCTGGCGCACCGGTATGCGGAGAAAACGGGCCGCGATCTCTCTGAAATCGTCTTTTATTATGTGTTCGCCATGTTCAAGGTGGCGGTGATCATTCAGCAGATCTATTACCGCTATTTCCACGGTCTGACAAAGGATGAGCGTTTCGCGTCATTGGGCGAAGTGGCGAAAACGTTGATGAGGGTGGGGTTGAGCGCGACGAAAAGAGCAGGATTGTAACTTCACTGCTCTCTGAAATCCCGAGCGCAGCGAGGGAACCCTATTGCTGATTGATTGCTTACTTAGGAAATTTCGTCCAGATTCTGCATGACACGTGATTCATCGAAGTTTTATAGTGATCCCTCGCTCCGCTCGGGATTTAAGAAAACTACTGGTAATACCGCACCACCCACTCCGCAACACAGCAAGGCTTTTCTCCGCCTTCCACTTCAACGGTGGCGTTGAACACTGCTTCAACTCCATTCAGGGGCACTTCTTTCAGTGATTGCAATACGATGCGGGCGCGAATGTTTGATCCCGCTCGCACGGGCGAGACAAAGCGCACACGGTTCAGCCCGTAATTCACCCCCAGGCGAACGCCCTGTTTGATCTCCAGCGCTTCATGCATGAAGTGAGGCAAGAGAGAAAGCGTGAGAAAACCATGCGCAATCGGCGCTTTAAAGGGTGATTCACGGCGGGCGCGTTCGACATCAACGTGGATCCACTGATGGTCGACCGTGGCATCAGCGAATTGCTGGATG
>DATCAX010000525.1:0-8225 GCA_036512375.1 Candidatus Angelobacter sp.
CAAGCTTATCCTCCAGGGCCGAACGGAGAGACGTCGTCGAGCGAGGGAGCAGCGCAGGCGAGTGATGGGCAGGCGCCAGCGCTGGCGCAGAATTATCCCCAGAGTCCGAACGGGCAAGCAGCGCCCAGCCTTGGTGAGCCGGCGCAAAAGAGTGAAGGGCCGGCGCCGGAGGTGGCGAGAATCAGCTTGATCCATGGCGACGTGTCCACGCAACGCGGTGACAACGAGGAATGGGGCAACACGTCGATTAATGCTCCGCTGGTGGGTGGCGACCAGGTAGCTACCGGCGAGAAAGCTCGCGCGGAAATTCAGTTGGACTACGCCGACATTCTTCGGCTGGCGGCGCATAGCCAGGCCAAGATTGCTGAGCTCTCGCGCAAACGCATACAGATTCAGGTCGGGCAGGGATACGCCAGTTACACTTTGTTGCGCGGCGGCGAGGCTGAAGTGGAGATCGATTCGCCGAATGTAGCGGTGCATCCGCTCAAGCAAGGCCGTTACCGCGTGCAGGTAAATTCAGAGTCTGAAACTGACGTGATCGTGCGTGAAGGTGAGGCCGAAGTCACCACGCCGCAAGGCAGCACTCGGGTGCATGAAGGCGAGATGATTACAATCCGCGGCACCGATCAGCCGGAATATAAAGTCAGCAGCGCGCCCGACAAGGACGATTGGGACGTCTGGAATAATGATCGCGACCACGTGATGCGGGAATCGCAAAGCGTGGGACATACGAACCGCTATTACACCGGCGTGAATGATTTGGATGATCATGGCCGCTGGGTTTATGTCCCGGGTTATGGCAATGTTTGGCAGCCTTATCAGGAAGCAACCTGGGCTCCATATCAGACCGGCCGGTGGGTTTATGAGCCCTACTACGGGTGGACCTGGGTTTCGTACGAGCCCTGGGGTTGGGCACCATACCATTACGGCCGCTGGTTTTATTACGGCAACAACTGGTGCTGGTGGCCTGGTCCTGCCTACGTGGGCTATCGCCCGCTGTGGTCGCCGGCGTTTGTCTTCTTTGTTGGATTTGGACATCGTTCCGGTTTCGGCTTTGGTTCCATCGGATGGTTTCCGGTTGGTCCCGGCGATCCCTTTTACCCCTGGTACGGACGCGGCTTCAACCGCGTAAACGTCGTCAACATCACCAACATTAACGTGATCAATCGCGGGGGCCGTGGCGGCTTTATTGCCCCGCTGGCCGTGCGCGGACGTCAGCCATTTTTCTCGAATGCCAATCTGGCGTTGACCAACCCACGCGTTCGCGGTTCCATTACCAGCGTATCGGCCGACAACTTTGGCCATGGCGGCAACACTGGCTGGCGACATGGAGTGGAAGAGCATGAGTTGCGTGCGTCGAGCGTGATGACCGGGAACGTTCCGGTTGTCCCGACTCGTGAAAGCCTGCATGCCGGCAACGGCAATGCTGGCGCTCCTGCGGGCATCCAGACGCGCAACAGCGATCGCTTCTTTACTAAACACGCGCCTCCGGCGGCAACACAGGAATCTTTTCATGACAGGGCTGCACGGGTGCAGCGCGTTGTGGGACCGGAAGCTGCCGGTGCGACAACGCACGGTAACTCCGGCGGTGGCGTTAACATGAGGACCGGCAATGCTGAGGTTCCTAAAGCCGCCGGCGCGGCTTCCTCTTCGAACGCCGGACGCATGACCTCGGGCGGAAATGCAAGCGCAGTCCAGGGCAACACGCATGGATCGAGCAGCGGCTCTGGCGCTGCAAACGGCAATGCCGCCCAGCAAGGCGGATGGAACAAGTTTGGTTCGCCGTCAAATCATTCCGGTGGCGATGTGGGCAACGGTCGTTCTGAGTCTTCGGGAAATACCAGAAGCTCTTCCGGTACAGACAGACAGTCAACTTCCGGAAGCCCGCAAGCGTCTGGTAGAAACTCGACACAAACTTCACACACGCCGGAAAGTGGCAGCGGCTGGCAGAAATTTCCGTCCGGCGCAGGCCACGGCTCCAGCGCTGACCATACTTCTGTCGTTGAACACGGTTCGGGTCCTGGTATCTCCGCAGCTGACCGCGTCGACCACGCGCAGAGCAGCGTCGACCATACCTCGCAGGGCAGCTCTGGCGGAAACAGCAAGCCTCCGCTCGATCTGCATCGGCCGGTCGTGACGCCGCGTGAGCAACCCGGTAGCGCGCCGCGCAATTCGTCGCCCGCGCAACGCACTGAGCCCAGATACAATCCACCGACGCAGCGGAGTGAGCCGCATGGATCTTCTTCAGGGTCGCACTCGGATTCACATCAGTCGCGCTCCGGCAGTTCCGGATCGTCATCGCATGGCGGCGGTAATAGTTCGTCGCACGGTGGAGGCGGAGGGCACAGCGAATCCAAATCGTCTTCGAGTTCTCACCGTTAGCGGCGCAGAGACTCCAACGCCACGATTTGATGGACGCAAAACAGAATGAGCGACGGATAACCAACCGTCGCTCATTCTGCATTTTAAGGATGAAACTCTAACCTGCGTTACCAGACACCTTTGTCGCTTCCGGTGATTTTGAATGCTACAGCAGCGGCGGAAGCCAGCGGCGGCAACAGGCTGAGGCGGAACGTCGCTGGAACGTTGCCGCTGAAAGCTGCCTGGGTAATCTGTTGCGTGTAGAGCCGCGCTCCGTAAGGCATGATGGGAAGCCGCAGGAAGCGAGCGCGCGTATAGATTTTGTCGCCATTCACCGTGGCATCTTTAATCACGTCTGCCGGAAGATCGAGCGATGTACCGCGATAGCGCTGCACGTAGTCGGAAACAATCTTCAGGAAGCTGGCGACGCCCGGCCAAATGCCGGCTACTCTGGCGGCGGAGCGCAGTTCACGGATATCGACCTTGCCGGATTCAACAATCGCGGTGGCGTTCAGGATGTCACACACGCGGAAATAGAAATGGCGATACATGCGCTGCAACGTCGCAGCAAAGATCCGCTCTTCCGGCGCGGGAACATAAAACGTATTCCTGTTCAGCCGCAGCATCACGCGACGCTCAACGCACCGCTTTGCCAGGCCAATATGCTCGCCCGTCTGGCCCAGGCGGCCAACGTGGGTTTCGATCGACTCCGGCAATCCGGGGATGGAAAAGTTCCACTTGCACGCCAGCCGGTCGCCCCAGCTACGCGCTTCAATCTTCCCCCCAAAGCGCTTGGTGAAAACGTTCACAATCTTCGCCTTGGTACCGGTGGAAACCAGATCCAAGTCATTGCCCAGATCCGGCCAGTGGTCCAGAGTCTTCATGACCACCGTTGGGCAACCTTCTTCTTCCAATGCATTACATACCGCTTCCAACTGATTGAGTGCATGGTTGATGCGGGCGCGCTCTTTGGCCAGTACTTCCACCGCCCAAGCCTGGATGTCATTGTTGCCCTGGTTCCCGGCAACGCGGTTCAGCACCTCAAACGCGCGGATCACAACGTGATTGGAGTCAGCTAACTCAACAAAATCCTGCCGCTGCTGCGGCGTAAGCGCGCTCAGCATGGGGATAATGTCAGACGCAGAAGCGGGCCGCAAAGTTAATTTTAAAAATGCATCAATGTATTGGCTTTCGTTCTTGATTGCTGTGGCCATGGAACCGGGGACTCCTCGGGTGTAGTCGAAAACTAAGATGAGGGCTGCTGCTTTCAGGTTGTCGGGTGGCAGGCTGAATGCTGACAGCCGACTCCTCCTTATATAATCGCCAGTCCGGGTTCATTGTGCGGATCGGTCTAAGGGCGCTGGGTGGGGCAGACCAGCCTCCCGAGCCCACGAGCTACAAGAGCAGAATTCGTTTGGGTAATCTAGAACCTCAAGCGGTTTGGAGCGAAGCGACAAAAATGTCTTTTATCGACCTTAGAGAGTGGATTGCTGCGCTGGATCGCGCCGGTGAACTCAAAAAGATCAAGACGGAAGTTGATCCCATACTGGAGATCACTGAGATCGCCGACCGCGTCTCCAAGGGCGCGGCCAAAAAGTATGGACGCCCCGGCGGTCCGGCGCTGCTGTTTGAAAACGTGAAAGGCGGGAATGGCGTTCCCGTGTTGATCAACCAATTCGGCTCGGAACGGCGCATGCAAATGGCGCTGGGCGTGGATCGGCTGGACGAAATCGCAGAGCGCATTCGCCAGCTGCTCAACATGAAGTCGCCGGAAGGCTTTCTGGAAAAACTGAAGATGCTGCCCATGCTTGCCGATATGGGCAAATTCTTTCCCAAAGTGGTGCCCACCGGCCCGTGCAAAGAGGTCATCAAGAAAAAAGATTTCTCGCTGCTGGATTTTCCTATCCTGCAATGCTGGCCGCAGGATGGCGGACGCTTTATCACTCTGCCGTGCGTCATTACGCGCGACCCCAAAACCGGGAAGCGCAACACAGGCATGTACCGCATCCAGATATATGACGCCACCACGGCCGGCATGCACTGGCAGCGGCAAAAAGTCGCAGCCGAACATTATCGCGATCTATTGCGCCAAGGGTCGACAAGCGAAAATAGCGACGGTGCTGGCGCTGGCAAAACTCGTGTGGCACAGCCGCCCTCGGCTGTGAGAGAACGATCAGGAGCGCAGGCGCCTTCGCCTGCGGAACGCCGCGCTGGGGTTGACATCATGGCCCGCTCCGGCGGAGGCTCGATGCTCGCCCCAGGTGACCGTCCCAGCGGAACCATGGAAGTCGCCGTCGCTATCGGTACTGAACCCGCGCTTACTTTTTCCGCGATCGTTCCCGCGCCGCCGGAGATCGAAGAATTCATCATCGCCGGATTCCTGCGTCAGAAGCCGGTGGAACTGGTGAAGTGTGAAACCGTAGACCTGGAAGTTCCGGCGTCCGCGGAAATCGTTCTTGAAGGTTATGTCAAACTCGACGAACTGCGCACAGAAGGCCCGTTTGGCGACCACACCGGTTTCTATTCGCTGGAAGACGAGTATCCCGTCTTTCACGTTACCTGCATCACCCATCGCAAGAACCCGATTTACTCCACCACCATCGTGGGCAAACCGCCCATGGAAGACGCCTGGATGGGCAAAGCGGTGGAGCGAATCTTCCTGCCGCTGATGAGGCTCACGCTGCCGGAAATCGTAGACGTGAACTTGCCAGTCGAAGGCGTGTTTCACAACCTGATGATCGTCTCCATCCGCAAGTCCTATCCCGGACACGCGCGCAAAGTCATGAGCGGAATCTGGGCGCTTGGCCAGGCCATGTTTACCAAGTGTGTTGTCGTCGTCGACGAAGACGTAAACGTGCAGGATATCGGCGAAGTGGTGCTGAAAGTTTTCAACAATATTGATCCGGAGCGCGACATACAGTACACGCTGGGCCCGGTGGATTCACTCGACCACGCTTCGCGCCTCCCGAACTTTGGTTCAAAGATGGGCATTGACGCCACTCGCAAATGGCCGACTGAAGGCTTCACCCGCCCCTGGCCCGACGAGATATTGATGGACGAAAAAACCAAAGCTCAAGTGGACAAGAAGTGGAAAGACCTGGGGATTGAGGAATAAATGAATTCGATAACGTAGAGACATAGCACGCTACGTCTCGCTTCCCCTCCCCGAAAACAACGACGTCTTACCTCCGTTTCGGGTTCCGCTTCACGCCGCCGCACAGCTTTTTCCATCGCTCTTTTTCTGCCCGACGCAGATTCGGATCCACTTGTGCCGCGGCGTGCCGCAATTCGCGTTGCAGTTTTAGGTAGCTGCGCCAGCGCGCATCGTCGATTTTGCCAGACCTCAGAGCTTCTTGGATGGCGCAGTCGGGCTCGACAGTGTGCGTGCAATCGCGGAAGGCGCATGTCGTGGCGAGCGCCTCAATTTCAGGGAAAGTCTCGTCCACCGCCGATTGCGAGCTTCCCTTCCGCGTATCTTGCGACCATAATTGCAATTCCCGGGTTCCTGGATTATCAAGAATCAATCCGCCATTCGGCAGAAAGAACAGTTCTCGATGCGTCGTTGTGTGGCGTCCGCGGCCATCAGATTCATCCGTCGGTTGCGTCGCCTGCGCGGCCCTTCCCAGCAGTTGATTCACGATCGTTGACTTGCCCGCGCCTGATGATCCGACCAGCGCTGCGGTTTCCCCCGGCGCAATCATCGGCAGCAACGCCTCCAACGCGCCTTTGCCTTGGCCGGCTGCCCCGCCAATCTGCTCGCTCACTCCGGCCGCGCTCAGCGCCGATATCGCCACAACAGGCACTTCCCCTGCAATGGCCTTCACTTCCGCCACGAGCGCCTCCAGGTCAGCGCAAAGATCTGCTTTATTCAGCACGATCGCAGTCTTCGCTCCGCTCTGCCCCGCGGCAACCAGATAGCGCTCCAGTCGACGCAGGTTGTAGTCATGGTCCAGCCCGCAAACGATGACCAGCAGATCAATGTTGGCGGCAATCACCTGCTCCTCTGCTGCTGACCCGCTTACTTTGCGTGAGAACTTCGTCTTGCGCGGTAATACATCTGTGATGATGAACTGACCGTCGGGTGCATCCTGGCGCACGGCCACCCAATCGCCCACCGCCGGTAGATCAGTCGGTTCGGCGCGATGCAGCAGCGCTCCCGCGACCTCAGCGTCGGCTTCGCCCGAGGCGGTCCACAGCGAATAGCTATACCTGAATCGCGCCAGAACGCGCGCTGGCGCAAGCCCATTTTTGGCATAGTCTGTAAAATTGTGGGCCAAGAAATCGTTCCATCCTGCTAGTTGCAGCTGCATTCGGTACACTCCAAATTGGGTTGCGGAAACCGACGCCGCTTCGCACAACAGGCGCAGAGACGCGTCAGGAACCTGATTGTAGGAGTTACAACGAGGACCGAATTAAAGGATGGCAGTCAAAGGCGCGAAAATAGTGTAACGCAGTTCGGGGATCGTGGCTAAGGTTTTTTCCTGATTTTTCCTCAGCTATCACCGCATTTTTTGCGGCTGGCGCGTCGCAGGGCACGGCCCCCAAACTAAGTCCTCTTGCGTGTTACCTCGGTACTCTTGCTGCAATCGTCTGTCCCTGCGATGATCACTGTGCATTAACAATCTGACTGGTGGTTTCGGGGGAAAGCACCCGGTCAGATAGGGCTCTTAAACAGGCCTCGGCTAAAACCGAGGCCTGTAGTTTTTTCCGGAACATCTATCTATATTTCCAGTCGGCCTGCCGTCTCAAGGCCCGCCGAAATCGCATCTTACATGTTCCCTTCATCCGCCGACGGCCCGTAAATCGAAGGCACGGCCACATCATTCAGCCGCAGATAGACTCCGAGTTGCGCGCGATGATGGATACCGTGGTTCAAAAGAAAGCTGCGCACCACGGCGACGCGCGGCAGCGTAAGAACCGTGTGGCTCCCGGCCATCAGGGTCCATGGCTTCATGAAATGAGCATCCGTAGAGTCAGCGATTGCCTTGCGCGCGGTGGCCGTGTTCTTATCAAAAGCCGCCAACACTTCAGCGCGCGACTTCAATTCCACGGTCGGCGGCGCGGTGCTCACGTCAAAGCTGTCCAGGCCGAAAATCGCCTCGGCCCAATGATTGATCGTTGCCAGATGCGTGGCCAAAGCACCCAGAGTCATCGACTTCGTGTGCGGCTTAAAACTGAACTTATCTTGCGGAACGCGCTCCAGTGACTTGCGCGTGTTACCCATCTCCTGATCGAACTCAGGCAGAATCGCCTGGCTGATGTTCCTGCTCTGCTGTGGAAGTGTTTGCGGCTGTGCAGCCATGATGCCTCCTTTGAATAACGTTTGATCAGATGATTGTACTCATCCCTCGTCCCGTGCGCGGCTTTTTGATAATGTTATTGCCTCGGGAGGTGTCTTTTGTCCACCGCCGCTCACACCACCAAATCACCGCGTCAGCTCTATAACATTGCCAAGAGCCTCGGCGTCTGGGACCCAGCCAAAATTGACCTCACAGAAGATAAAGATCATTGGCAGATGCTCAATCCTGAACAGCGTCAGCAACTCATCAAGACCTGCGCTCTCTTTTATGAAGGCGAAGTCAGCGTCTCTGATACGCTCGCCTGGTTCATGCTGGCCATGCCTGATCTCGACCGCCGCATGTTCCTCTCCACCCAGATATTTGAGGAAGTAAAGCACGCGGAATTTTTCGAGCGCTACTTTCAGGAAGTCTGCGGCAAAGTGGACACCTCGGCTTATCTCGTTCCTGAATACAAAGGTGTCCTGCTCGACGAGCTCCGCCAGCGCGGTGAAGCCATCGGCCAGGCGCTCACCAGCGGTGATGGTGACCTTCCCCTGGCGCTCAGCTTGTTCGCCTGCCATTACA
>DATCAX010000526.1:0-4722 GCA_036512375.1 Candidatus Angelobacter sp.
GATCCCAGCACCAAGCTGAGCGTTTATTCCGGCGACTTTATTGTTCGCGGCATTGTGATGGCGCCCGGGCAGGCGTCACCTGGGACTTATACGATCCATGGCGAACTGAAATATCAAGCCTGCGATAACAATGCCTGCTATCCGCCCAAGAAGCTGCCGTTTACATTTAGCGTGAAGGTCGGCAGCAAAGGTAAGGCTGTTCCAAAAGCGCGGCCGAACGCTACCAGTCCGCATATTCATAATTGAGCGTTTAGTAATTAGCAGATGGCAATTAGTTTGGGCGTCGCGGTGCCAGTGTTTGATGTTCGCATTTGGAGAAAGGCAGCCGCCGCTACTTCTAGAGAAGTGTAAAAACTTCCCCAGCGTATAAGCTCTAGCTAATTGCCAATTGCTATTTACCAGTTGCTCTCTTACAGCCTGAGTCCGCGCACTTCCTGCATCTCCGCTAGCTGTGCAATTTCCTGCAACACAGCTTCTGGCGCCGGCGAATCGACTTGCACTACAGCAATCGCTTCTGCGCCATCTTTAAGTTCTTTGCGCCCCAACGCAAAATTGCCGATGTTGACGTTGTGCCGGCCCAACAAGGTTCCGATTTTTCCTACCACTCCCGGCACATCACGATTGCGCATATAAATCAGGTTGCCGCCCAGCGGTACTTCAATGTCGATTTCATCCACGCCCAGCAGGCGCAATGAATTTCCGCGCAGCACGCCGCCACGAACCTGCCGTTCGTCTGAAGTTGTCTTGAGCACCACGGTGATTACATCTGCGGTGCTGCCGCTGGCGCCTTCAGGCTTCTTACCTTCATGGACCTGTATTCCGCGCTCCTGGGCAATGGCCGCCGCGTTCACCACGTTGGCCCGCTCGGCGATGCCCTGGTTCAGGATTCCCTGGATCGCGGCATTGCGGATCAGTTCGGTATTCCATCCGGCAATTCGTCCCGTGTAGCGGATGGAAATCTCCTGTATCGATCCAGCAGTAGGCACAATATGGGCCAGAAATGCGCCCAGCTTTTCCGCCAGCGCAATATAAGGCTGCATCTGCGTGTACTGTTGATGATCGATCGACGGCATATTCACGGCGTTCTGAATCACGCCGCGCTTCAGGTATTCGCGTACCTGACTGGCAATCTGCACGCCCACCGCGTCTTGCGCTTCGTTGGTCGACCCCGCAATGTGCGGCGTGGCGATCACGTTTTCCAGGGCCAGCAGCGGTGAATTCTTTGGCGGTTCTTCGGTGAAGACATCCAGCGCAATGCCGCCGACCTGCTTGCTCGCCAGCGCCGCGGCCACTGCGGTTTCATCCAGTAGCTCACCGCGAGCGCAGTTGATGATGCGCACGCCTTTCTTCATTCGCGCCAGCGACTTTTCGTTGATCATGCCTCCGGTCTGCGGCGTAAGCCCGACGTGCAGCGTCACGTAATCCGCCTGAGCATAGATCTGGTCGAGTTCCGCCAATTGAATGTCCTGTTCCCGCGCCACCGCCGCCGCAACGAAAGGATCGTGAGCAACCACTTTCATGTCGAAGGCGCGTGCGCGTCGCGCCACTTCCATCCCAATGCGCCCCAGCCCAACGATGCCCAGCGTCTTGCCGCGCAGCTCAGTTCCTTGCAGCGACTTCTTTTCCCACTTGCCGGCGCGCGTTGTGGAATCTGCGCGGCAAAGATGCCGCGCAAGTGCCAGCATCAGCGCTAACGTATGTTCCGCTACGGCCACTGCGTTTGCGCCCGGCGTATTCATCACGGCGATTCCGGCTTTGGTTGCGGCTTCCAGGTCGATGTTGTCCACGCCCACGCCGGCGCGACCAATCACGCGCAATTTCTGCGCGCTCCGCAAAATCTCCGCATTCACATCCACAGCAGAACGGACAATCAGGGCATCCGCATCTTTCAGCGCTGCCTCCAAGCCGTTCGTGAGCTGGTCCGGGGTGATCACGGTCCAATCAGCCTCGTCTTTTAGAAGCTGCACCGCGTTGGCCGCAATTTTTTCTGCGATCACAATCTTCATCGTTATTCCTGTCGCTTCGCTCCAACCCGCTTGGGCGCCTTTCATCTTACAAGCTGCATTCCGCTCCCGGATCAGGGCCGCTCAGCAGTCAAGTCGACTTCGCGGCTTCGTTTTCGCACTATCTCGTCACTACCGCAGGCTGGTTCGCTTCTGCATAAACTTGTTGCGCCGCCTTCAACCCCGCGCCTAATTCCACCGGCCTTCCCATTCCTGCCAGCACCTGCTCCAACGCGCCGATGGCGGCGATTGTATCCAGATAGTCGTAGTAGCCAAGATGCGCAATACGGAAAAGCTGGCCTTTCATCTCGCCTTGCCCATTGGCGATGATAGCGCCAAAGTGATTGCGGAACGCTTTTACGATATCGCTGGAATCCACGCCATCTGGTGACGCGATCGCCGTGAGTGCTGCGCCGGGTGAACTGGCGGAAAAAAGTTTCAGTCCCAAAGCTTTGGCTGCTGCTCGCGTCATGGCCGCTGCGGTTTCCGCATTGTCGATCAGAAGTTTGCGTCCAGTGGCCAGATCACCGCTGCCCTGCTCGCGGATGTAATCCAGCGCCGTCGCCAGTGCCGCCACCAGCGCGGTTGCAGGTGTATAGGACGACTCACCCTTAGCGCCATTCTTTCTTTCCTTGCGCAGATCAAAGTAGTAGCGCGGGTTCTTAGTCGTTTCCATCCGCTGCCATGCCCGGTCACTCACGGAACAGTAAGCCAGTCCCGGCGGGACCATCACTGCTTTTTGCGAACCGCCAATCAACACATCGATGCCCCAGGCGTCGGCGTCAAAATGCGTGGTGCCCAGACCGGTGATGGCGTCGGCCACCAGCAACGTGTCCGCGCCCTTCACCAGGCGCGCGATTCCTTCAACATCGTGACGCACGCCGGTGGAACTCTCCGTCGCCTGCATAAAGAGCACTTTGTGATCGGGCTTAAGCATTTCCTGTACTTGCTTCGGCGTTACAGTCTGCCCGTATGGAGCCCGCACCGTTTCAAACTGGCAGCCATAAGCTTTGGCAAGGCCTTCCCATCGCTCGCCAAACTTCCCCGCCGTGACTACCAACACTTTGTCTCCGGGTGAAGTCAGATTGGCGACAGCTGCTTCCATGGCGCCGGTGCCGGAAGCGGTAAACAACACCACGTCATTCTTTGTGCCGACGAATGTTTTCAAATCTGCCAGCACTCGCGTGTACAACGCGCGGAACTCCGCGGTGCGATGGTGCATGGTCGCGGCGGCCATGGCAAGTTGTGCTGACGGTAGAAGCTGCGTTGGACCCGGAGTAAAAAGACGGCCTTTGCGAATCATTTCACCTGTTTCCTGTTTCTGAATTCTGTTTTACTGCGAAACCAGATCAATCTTGTTGAAGTCTGCGGGACGGGCGGAGAGGGTTTGCGAGCCGTGTCTCAACAACACCACGCTTGCGGTTGGATCGTTCGCGTTTTGAACAACCAGTAGAGCATCGCCATCGGGAGGTAACGGAGGACCTGCCGACATCCATTGTATCTTCGCAACAGCCGTCTTGGAAATCCGCGCCAGGAAATCCACCCTGGGGAAGATAGCATCATAGGCGACTGTGCCCCTGGCCAGCATGCTCACTCGCCTTCTGCCGGTCGCGTCCACCAGGAGATACGCGGAGTCAGACGCGCCACCGCGGCCGCCAAAATCGCCCACAACGTGGCCGGAAGCTTGTAGTCCGCGTTCCCGCAGAATGCGGAGCGCAGATCCGGGAAAATCATCTTTTTCCGCTGCATGCCAGCCCTGCAATTGCTGCATGCGGGTGGCATCGGCAGGCGCCACACCGGACGGCCGTGGGATGTTATTGGTATTTGCACTCGCACCCGTCATGCGGTTATAAGGCTGCGTGAAAAGCAATGCCACCAGACAAATCAGCCCTCCGGCTAATGCTATACGCACCGGCCAGCTGCTGCCCCGGCGCGGTAATGGATCAATCCTGATCCGGTCTGCTCCCGGCATGTCATGGATCGCTTTCGCCAGAGCCAGCATGGATTGAAGATGGTCAAAAACATGATTTGCCGTAAACGGAGGTATGGTGAGCTCACTCAATTCAATGGTGCGATCCTTGATGGAAAGGCCGGTCTGCGTTGAACAGCAAAGCTGCTCAAGGCTGCTCTTTATGGCGGCTCCAGCGGTAAGCATCTTGAGTTCCATGGGATGATCGGTCCTGGCGTTAAATCTTTTGTCCAAAGGCGCGCTGCCGGTGCGCATCAGGACGCGTCCTTCATTTGCCGCCACAAAGTTTTTCGGCACCAGGAAAAGGTTAAGCGTCGCCGGCACGCGCATCTGAATGTCGAGCCCCGGCGTATCCACCCGATGAGAAAAGCGGACGATCGTAGGATTACCGCCATAGTGTCCTTCCAGCACCACGTCGCTGCGATCACGCAAAGGCTGCGCTTTCAGCAACTCCGCAATCTGAAGCACATCTGGCTCAATGGCTTTGTAGCCCAGAAACACGGCGAACCGCCGTACCCAATAAACTATGATCCCTACGATGCCTACCGCGATAGCAATGTTCAGGATGAGGGCCAGGGGCTGCATGAGTTCTCCGGGAGGTTAGGCCAGATAATACTTCGGCCCATGGAAGGAATCAATGCAACAACCCCTCCTGGCGCACAGCAATAAAAAGTGCGCAGCAATAAAACTCAGCGAAACGCACATCATTGGCTCTTTTGAGGAACAAAGGTTCGCCTTGCACGATCTGGA
>DATCAX010000527.1:0-3866 GCA_036512375.1 Candidatus Angelobacter sp.
GAAAATCCTTTCAAAACTTTGGTGCGGAAGGGGGGATTTGAACCCCCACGCCTTTCGGCGCCACCCCCTCAAGATGGTGTGTCTGCCAGTTCCACCACTTCCGCTCTGGACCTGTTTGCACCCACTTGAGCGCGAAACGCCGGATGGGAGAAAAAGGAAAGATGATTATAACAAACTCTGTTTGCCTGATCTAGAAGCCCATGGTTCTTGCGCGGTCCGGTTCGGGCGGTGGATCACTCTTGTCTCGGCATTCTGTATTCTTAGATTCTCTTTATCCTCGGCCTGCGCTGTGTTACTTCAAGCTCATATTCGGAATACTCTTGAATGCGATTCTGGGCGGCGCAGCCTCCCGTACTTTGTGAATTCCTCCCAGATACAAAGTTGTGGAGCCATATTTTGCGTTGACGCTATCCATTACCTGGGCCAGCCGGTCAAACTTTCCCCCTCCATACATTTCGTCAAAAAGCGTCATGTTCCGCATGTTTTCTGGAATTAGATCCACCAGCGCCACGCTAACCATGACCGGTCTGAGCTTCGGAGAGTCTTTCCATGCTTCCTGAAAAACGTTCACCAGTGTCATGGTGTCCTGGCAGGAAGGGAAGCGCAGACTGGCTTCCCACACCGGGCGGTCATAGTGCAGCCAATAACCGCTGGGATCATCGTCTTTGGGTTTTTGGCTCTTAGAGAACAGAACGAAGATGGCCATCGCGCTGGTCCAGAGTTTGGCCTGGCGCAAGCGTACTGCGGCTTTGTGCAGAAGCTTCTTGCCGACGGCACACGCTTGCTCTCGTGTGCGCAACTCCGGTGGCAGCTTGAATGGAAGCGTAGTTGTCTGTTGAATTGCAAAAGAGGCACTTGTTTTTGATATCCAGAGACGGCCAATTAGTCTATTCTGCTTCAGAATATGGAATGGGTATTCGCGAGATCGAGCCACTGCAGGCCAATGAGAGTCTTCGCATCCAGGATCTGGCCACTCCTTGCCTTTGCGATCGCCTCTTCAGTCGGCACAAAGATCAACCGAATGTCTTCGCCTTCATTGACGACACCGCCGCCTTTACCAGCACGGTCGGCCGTAGACACGTCTCCGTAGAATAGGTGGATCCGTTCGGAAGAACCGCCGGGACTCAGATAAACGCAAGCGATCCTCCGTAATGTCTTTACCGAGAAGCCTGTTTCTTCCAGCGCCTCACGGCGGGCACACTCCTCTGCGTCTTCACCGGATTCTAACGTGCCAGCAGGGATCTCTATCAGCCAACCCGGCCCTTGGTCCAAAGTAGGAGCACGGAATTGCTCGCAAAGTAACACCGTTTGCTTTTCCCGGTCGCACAAGAGCATGGCGACGCTGTCACCCCTCTGCAGAATCAACCGGGTGATTTCCTCACTCATCGAGCCATTGAACAACTCATGCTGTAACGTCACTTCCTCGATGCGGAATATGAAGCGGTGGAATAGCTCTTGGCGTCGCAGAATTTTGACGGCTCTGCTCATATTTGTAGGATAACCTGCCCCGGCAAGATAGGCTATGATGAGTTACCGTCGGCACATTCGGGCAGGCGGCTTAGCGCAAGAGAACAAAGAGGAGTCTTGAGATGACCGGTACTTCATCTGACAAGGCCAATGATCTTCCAGGCACGACAAGCCACGCACTTTCACCGCTCACGGACAACGCCAAGCTGGATGCAGCCATCGACCACGTCATCAAGGGCACGCCCCTCCGTGGTGTGATCCAGATCGAAAATCTGAACCTTCTTTCTGAGAGCAAAGAAGCAACGCGGTGTAATTCCATCAAAGCCATTTTGGAGGAATATGCGGACCGCGAAGAGGAATTTCAGAAGGAATTAAAGAAGGCATTAAAGGAGGGTGCGAAGCAACCTAAGAAGTTGAAGCCTCTGTCCATCGCCGTATTCGGCCCGCCCGGTTCGGGCAAATCATTCTACGTCGGTCAGATAGTAGCTTCTCTTAAAAACAAGCTTCGCGAACAGCCAGCGGTGAACCTGTCACAGCTATCCAGTCCGGCGGACCTGGTCAAGTTCTTTGTAAAGATCGCGGAAGCGAACGACGCTGGAAATCCAGAGGACGCGAAAGATCAGGGAGAAGGGAAAGAGGCAAAGGATGCGAAAGTCGTCGACAAGAAAATCTGCGTGATTTTCTTTGACGAATTTGACGCGGAGCTCGGCGATGTGTCGTTGGGATGGCTGCGGTATTTTCTCTCTCCGATGCAAGATGGAGAGTTTCGCTCAGGCGAAAAGATGTTGAAGATCGGCCCAGCAATCTTTCTGTTTGCGGGCGGGACCGCGCCATCACTGGTGGAATTCGAAAGGAGCGCTCAGATCGATCCGGCGAGTTATCGGGACAAAAAGGTACCTGATTTTATCAGCCGCCTTCGAGGATTCATCGACATTCAGGGGATCAACGATCTGGATGGCCTGCGTGAGGGGCGGCGCGCACTCGTGCTGAGCCTTAAGCTCAAGGAACGCTGGCCCAAGCGAGCGGATTCCAGAGGCGGCTTTCCCATCGATCGAGATCTAGTTAGGAGCTTGCTGACGAATGTGCATTTCATTCATGGCGTTCGCTCCATAGAGGCACTGCTCGATATGTGCCGATGCAATCCGGAGGAAACACTATCGAAAAAACATCTGCCGGACAAGGAGCTGACCAAACTGCACATCAGCCGGGGGCCGCTCGACGAGAAAATCGTGGGCATTTCAGCCGGGTTGAAGGAAGAAGATGCAAATCCGTTCTTGAACGCGCTGACGAACGAGCTGCTCAAGCACGGCTCCACCCTGGCCTATGGAGGGGAGTTCCGTGAAAACGGCACGCTCGACTTTATTGGAAGGGCGGCGCAAGCATTTCCAGATGATCTGGTCGAAAGGGAGGATAAGCGCGTCCGCAATTATCTTGGTTTCCCGGCCTTTAAGAGTGAAAAGGCGCAGGCTCAGCGAAACCTAGGCCACGGGCAGGTTGAATTTATCGATCTGGAAACGCTATCAGAGTCTGAGCGCCATGCCCTGGGAGTGCAGGATAAGAATTGGTTTGTCGGCCGCCCTGATGGTACAGACACATATAATCCCAACCACCACCTTGCATGGGCCATCAGCCTATTCAGGATGCGGGTGCGGCTCATCCAGGACATCAGCGCTTTGATCGTGGTAGGAGGCAAAGGCAAGGATGAGGACAGTTGGGGACGATTCTCCGGAATTACCGAGGAGGTCATGCTTGCCCTGACCCTGCGCAAACCTGTATATGTCCTGGGAGGACGCGGCGGAGCTGCCCATGCAGTTGGCCAGCTTCTTGGTCTTGATGAGGCCCTTGCAAACCCAAACACGGGGAGCGCGCATACCGGCGGCATTGAAACCGGCTTATTGTATGGCAATTTCAGCAAGTGCTTTACCATGCCCGGCTACCCAGATTTGCCCCGCACAATCGAAGAGGTTAAGCATTATTTGTTTGACAGATCTTTCCCGACGCCTGGGTGGCCTTCGAACGGACTCGACATATGTGAAAACCGAAAGCTCTTTCGCACTACGATTACAACATCCGATTGGGGTGAATGCGTTGGGCTGATCGTCAGAGGGCTGACCCGATTGGAGTGGAATCATCCGCGTGAAGGGCGGAAATAATGATTGGGACTTGAAGGCAGCTCTCGGAGATCACCACTTCACGATCGCCGCAAACGACTTCGCATCCAGGCTCGCCCCGCCCACCAACGCGCCATCGATCTCCGGCTGCGACATCAGGGCTTTTGCATTATCCGGTTTAACGCTGCCGCCGTACAAGATGCGCATCTTCGCGGCGACGTCGTCGCCGAACGCTTCTGCAGCCTGAGCCCGGATCACGCGATGCGCTTCCGCCGCCAACTCCGGTGT
>DATCAX010000528.1:0-2516 GCA_036512375.1 Candidatus Angelobacter sp.
TGAGCTCGGCCATTCTGCCGCCAGCCATGTGCAGGAAGCGCCTGCCGTTTTCAGCAATGTGGGCAGGGTCGATGGCCCTGATGCCCAAATCGATGGGCTCGCTCCACGGCCCGGTCGGGTGATCCGCATGCACAACCTGCAGGTGCCCGGCGGCCGGGAAATAAAGGTACAAGTGGCTCTGATATTCGCAGAGGTAAGGAGCCCATACCGTTCCGTAATAGCGATGAAGCGCAGCGGCAACCGGCCGCCAGTTAATGAGATCAGTCGAGTGCCAGATCAGGAGCCCGGGAGCGTAATCGAAACTCGAGTGAGTGAGGTAGAAGTCATTTCCCACGCGGATAGGACTGCCGTCAGGGTGGTCGCCACCAAGGATGGGATTGCGATAGACGCCAGACGATTGAGCCAGAGAGAAGTGTGTTTTGAAAGCGACAGCGGCGGCAGCGGTGTTTAACACAAACTTGCGACGTGTAAGCATGGCGGAGCCAGTGTACCTTTGGCGGATGGTGGCGTAAAGCAGCCGAATCTACCGTCATCACGCCGGGCGCGACAACGAGTGGGCTGCAGGGTGCGGCGTTTAGACTGGTAAAGTCCCTCTGACGTCATGACCCACCGGTTCGGAATCCTTCGCCGCTTTCGCTTCAATCTGCCGCAGCGCATTGCGGCGGCATTGCTGGCGCTTTTCCTCATCCAGGGCCTTTGGCTAACCGGCCGCCAGACACTGACAGACCGCGATTATCAGTATGCCCGCTGCGGCCGCGAAACATGGGAGCGCCCATCCGCCCTGGCCGGCTACTTTACCACCTGCGGCAACATTCACGATGGCATTCTGGCCTACCGGATCGCGGGGCTGCCGCTCACGCTGAATTTCCTGGCCGAGCGAGCGCTGGACCACTTCCGCAAACCCGAAGATCGAGTCGTGCAGGCGCCCGGCAGCGAAATTGGCACATGGGAATTGCGCCACCAGATGACGCATATCCTCCTGCTCCTGCGGCTCCCGTTTTTGTTTGCCGGGTGTCTGCTCGGCGGCTGCATCTGGTGGGTCACGCGGCGGCTCTACGGCAACTTCGGCGGGTACACGGCGCTGGCCCTCTACTGCTTTTCTCCCGCGGTGCTCAAGGCGTGCGTGGCACCCAATGCAGAACTGCTGGCGGCGCTCGGAGTCTATGGCGGCGTATACACCTGCATTGGCGTGGCTCACGCCATGCAAGGGCCACGCCGAAAATGGCGGCCGCGCATGGTGCTGCTCACGTTGCTCTTCGGCGTTGCAGCCACCGCGCACATCGCTGCCTTGCCGGTCGTGGCACTGCTGGGGCTGGTGCTCATGCTGTGGGTTGCTGAAGGACATCGCAGCCAGGCGCTGCCAATCGTGTTGATGGCCACCGCTGGAGCATTGGTGCTGCTTTTCATCAGCTATGGGTTCTCGCCCGATGCCTTCAGCTACGTCTTTCGCTCGGCTGCGGGTTTCATTTGGTTCTCCTGGGACGCGGCGCGCCGGTTCTTCACCACAATGGGCAATGCTGGAATCACTGTGGCCACGTGTGCTGCTCTTGCACTCTATCTTGGCCTCAGGCGGACGCGCTACTTCGGTAACACGACTCCTCTGCTCTGTGCTTTGTTCTTGATGGTCCTCGTGATGACGGGCGCTCCCGGAAGCCCCTGGCTGTGGGCGCTGCCGTTTCTCTTCACATTTATTGGCGGAGTGTTTGCCGACGCATATGAAAGTCCCCGCGGGCGTCTTGCGCTCGCAGCAGGCGGAGCAATCGTATTGTTGCAAGTCGTGTTCTGTCTGCTGAGCTTGCCGGGCCTCTTGTAATCGTTCACCGGTCACTCCAGAACCAACATTTCCACGTCCAGGACCGGCGGAAATATGGCCAAAATCAACCCTGCATCAGCCGCCAGAATCAGCATGAAAATCCACACTGATAACGGCGATTATCAAGCCGATCGGCCGACCAACAAAAACGCCCCATAAATTAATGCAATATAAGGACTTATTTCATCCCGTCCGCCTTGCTAAAGCTCGCCTTCAGCGCGTAAAATAGAAGCACAGCACGCGGACCCGGCCTTGCTTTCACCGGACCTTTTTTGCCGCCTTCCTGCGAGCTCAGAAAAACCCTATGGCAGACGATCAGAACCCCCAGCTCCCTCTCGAAGGTGGCACGCCCCCGAACAGCGGCACGAACTATCTCCCCATGAACATCGAAGAGGAGATGCGCCGCTCTTATCTCGCCTACTCCATGTCGGTAATAGTTGGGCGCGCGCTTCCAGATGCTCGCGACGGGTTGAAGCCCGTGCATCGGCGCATTCTCACCGCAATGGACCGCGAAGGCCTGCAGCACAACAAGAGATACTCCAAATGCGCCGGCGTTGTAGGCGAGTGCTTGAAGAAGTATCACCCGCACGGCGACTCGTCTGTGTACGACGCATTGGTGCGCATGGCGCAGCCGTGGTCATTGCGCTATCCGCTCGTGGATGGGCAGGGAAACTTCGGCTCGGTCGATGGCGATCCGCCGGCG
>DATCAX010000529.1:0-10770 GCA_036512375.1 Candidatus Angelobacter sp.
ACAGGGATTGCTATTTTGCTCCTACTTCGCGCAATAAGCGGCGTTACCTTGTGCAGGTGGCAGAGGACTGCAAGGTGCTGGTGCTGGTCTGCCGATGTTTCCATAAACTTGATGCACACCGCTTGAAAATGCCGCGTAACCTGCGAACACAATAAGGGCAAGGATGGATGAACGAAGAAGCGCTTTCATTGGGGAATCTCTCCTGTTTTTCTCTTTTAAAATCTTTGTTCCTGGTGGTGCGTTTCAGGGTGTCCTGAAACGCGGGTTGAGTATACCTTTCATCCCTGATTTTTCAACGGTTTATTAGTACTATCTGATTAAGGAAATCCACCCGATTTACACCCAGCTATCGGCCACTGGCTCAACCAGCCTTAGATTACTATCGGGAGTGACCCAAGGTACCCCAGTAACCTATTGACTTTAGGTAACTTGCTGGAGGGCGGGGAGCGGGCAGCCCTGATCAGGAAGGTTGGCTTCGGAATCCCGACGGAACTTTGCCCCGGAATCAAAAAAGGTAACAGCTACCCTGGAATTCTTAGAATTTCTAAAAAATCTCTAAGGTCTTTCGAATCGAGCGGGGATGGAAATGGGGGCTCACAGACGAGCCGTTATGCCACCATTAGAGTCGCAGAGGGCCGCTCAAATCCCTGCGAATAAAGCCTCTATTTCAGAGTGATTCCGGACTCAGGTAAAACGGCACAGATCAACTCTGGCTATGATACAATTTGGGATAGTGCTTTACATCCACTAAAGCATTGAATTTAAGTAACTTGAGTGATCTTCAGGCTGGGTCGGCGGAGGCCTGAAAAGTAAGGGCCCGTGCGCCGGCAAGACAGGAGTTTCCAAGTTGTCTACCCGTGAATCTGGAACTGCAACAGCAAAACAAATGTCAGAACAAAACAAAAGCAAAAAGACCAACGGAAACGGCAACTACACCGCAGACGACATAAAAGTGCTCGAAGGCATGGAAGCAGTGCGCCTTCGCCCTGCGATGTACATCGGCTCCAACGGCGAGATGGGGCTTCACCACCTGGTGTATGAAGTCGTTGACAACTCGGTGGACGAAGCGCTTGCGGGATATGCCACGCAGATCGAGGTGACGATCCACATCGACAACTCCATCACGGTAGTTGATGACGGACGCGGAATTCCCGTGGACGACATGGTAATCGATGGCGAAAAGGTCCCAGCCGCGCAGGTAGTGCTCACCAAGTTGCACGCTGGTGGTAAGTTCGACAATTCCAACTATAAAGTTTCCGGTGGACTGCACGGTGTGGGTGTGTCTTGCGTAAACGCGCTGAGCCACCAGTTTGATCTGGAAATCTGGCGTGACGGTCACGTGTGGGAACAGGGTTATTCCAAAGGCGATCCGCAGACCAAACTCAAGAAGACCGGCACCACGAAGAAACGCGGCACGAAAATACATTTCCTTCCCGACAAAGAGATTTTCACCGCAACCGAATACAATTTTGACACGCTGGCGCAGCGTCTGCGTGAGCTTGCCTTTCTGAACAAGGGTCTGGAGATCACGCTCACCGACGAGCGCCAGACCGACGCGAAGACCGGCGAGGCAAAGAAGCTTGAGTTCAAGTATTCAGGCGGGATCGCGGAGTTCATCAAGCATCTGAATCGCGGCAAAAGCGTATTGCATGACAAACCGATCTACATGGAAGCCGAGCGCGACGGCGTGGCGATGGAGATCGCGCTGCAATACAACGACGGTTATTCAGAAACTGTGTTCAGCTTTGCCAACAATATCAACACAGTGGATGGCGGATCGCATCTCTCCGGTTTCCGCACTTCGCTCACACGCACCGTCAACTATGCAGGGCAGCAGCTTGGCTTGTTCAAGGATGTGAAAGAAAACCTGACGGGTGACGACGTTCGCGAAGGCCTGGTGGCTGTGGTGAGTGTGAAACTGTCGCAGCCACAGTTTGAAGGCCAGACTAAAGGAAAACTGAACTCTGATATCGCTGGCATCGTCCAGGCATTCCTGAACGAGCGTCTTGGTGCTTTCTTCGAACAGAATCCGCCAGTGGCGCGCAAGATCATCAACAAGGCGATTGAAGCCGCTCGTGCGCGGGAAGCTGCGCGCAAGGCACGCGATCTCACTCGCCGCAAGGGCGCGCTGGATGGCGGCGGCCTGCCAGGCAAGCTGGCGGACTGCTCAGAACGCGATCCGAGCCGCTGCGAGCTGTTCCTGGTCGAGGGTGAGTCTGCAGGCGGCACCGCCAAGCAGGGCCGCGACCGTCGGTTCCAGGCTATCCTGCCGTTGAAAGGAAAGATTCTCAACGTCGAGAAGGCGCGTTACGACAAAATGCTGGGCCACGAAGAAATCCGCGCCATGATCACGGCGCTGGGAGCTGGCATCGGCAAAGACGATTTTGATCCAACAAAACTGCGTTACGCCAAAATCATCCTGATGACGGACGCAGACGTGGACGGGTCGCACATCCGCACTTTGCTGCTCACGTTTTTCTTCCGTCACATGAATGAGCTGATTAAGCGGGGCAATGTTTACATTGCGCAGCCGCCTCTTTACGGCATCAAGAAGGGCAAGACGCAGCAGTACATCAAGGACGATCGCGAATTTGTGCGCGTGATGGTAAAGCGTGCGGCGGAGGGAATGACGGTCCGTTATGGTGACGGCGCAGCCAAACTGGAAGGCGCGGCGCTCTCCAAGTTCATGACAACATTGAATGAATATCTGGTCTACTTTGAAAAGGTGGACAAGCGTTTGCGCCATGAGCGGATCACGGAGCTGCTGCCACGGCTGGGAATCTCACAACGGGGCGATTTTGAAGGCGATAAGACCACTCCTGCAAAAAAGATCGAGCGCCTGCAAAATGAAATTAGCAAGCTGGCCAAGGATTATCAGCTCAAGCAAATAGACAGCTACTTTGACGAAGAACACAATCTCTGGGGCGTGAAGTTCACGGACTCTCAGGGAGCGGACCGCCAGATTAATTGGGCACTGGCTTCAACGCCGGAATACCGGCAGATGACGGCAAAGTTCAAGCAGATTGAAATGTACATGGAGCCGCCGTTCGTTGTGGAGGTTGCCGGCAAAGGCACGGAGGAGTCCGCTGCCGATCTGAGTGACTCGGAACGCGAGGACCTGGAGAAGGCGGCCAAGAAATCACCCAAGACAACCATCCGCAGGACCAAGATTGAGGCTCAACGCGTAGAAAAGAATTCGGCGCGCGAATTATTTGATTACGTCCTCTCAGAAGGCAAGAAAGAGTACAGCGTGCAGCGCTACAAAGGGCTGGGTGAGATGAGTTCAGAACAGCTCTGGCAGACCACAATGGACCCGGAGCGGCGGACGCTGCTTTCCGTGCGCGCTGAAGATATTGAAGCATGCGAAGTGATCTTCACCACGTTGATGGGTGAGGATGTGGAAGCACGACGCAAGTTCATTGAAGAGAATGCGCTGGACGTGAAGAATTTAGACATTTGATCCGTCGCTGTCGCCGCTAATATTTTCGCGCTTCGGTGATAACCAGTACTGGCTCGCTCCGCTTCCGGTAAAGAAGCAGGAAGAAGAAAGTCATCAGCACCCAAAGGACGAGCGTGACCACGCTGCCCTCAGGGCCTACGCTGCCGCCTGTGAGCCAGTCTGGCCCGCTAGATAGGTGAGGATTGAAAAGGTGTCCTGGCACCTGAAGGCCGCTGTCATTTACGCCAAAGAAAAATGATTGTCCCCAATCCCAGCCTGCATGAGCGCCAACGGCAAGCCAAAGATTGCCGGTACGCCAAAGTGTGGCCGCTGCGAACAGGGCAAAGATGCCCGTAGCGATGATTCCAACGCGTGTCTCGCCGCCGTTGCCCATATGGACGCGGGCAAACAGAATCGCCTGGATGATGGCCGCAGGCCAGAAGCCGATTCCATCCGCCAGAGTGTAGAGAAAATAGCCGCGAAGAGAATATTCTTCTAGTAATCCCACCAAGAGAAAAAAGAAGAACCAAGCGATAGCCCAGGTAAGAATCTGCCGGCTGAAGGTACTGGGGTCGCCGAAATAAAAGACATGGAAGGCACGGAGTATTGATAGCAACACCGCCAGCGGAAGAAATCCCCACAGGAAATAGCCGGCAATGAATTGGGAAAAAACGGACCGCTGCAATGGCAGGCCATAAACGCCAAGCTTGCGGCGTTCGATCCGGCTCATGATCCATGCAAGTAGCGAGAGTACAAGAAACAGAATAAGTTCTCCGACCAACTGAAGCAAGGTCTGGAGAACCGGTGACAATTGACTTGGAGTTGGCTGGCCACCGGCGAAATGTTTTGTCGCCATTCTGGCGCAGACAGTCAGCATTGCCAGCATTCCAAAGTAGATAAAAAGCCGCCAGCCCGCACGCAGACCGCGGTCGTTATAAAAAATGAGTGTCAGCTTGTGTGATGAGGCTGCAGCCGGTTTCATGGTGCTCCTGCACGACCAACAGAGACTGTATCAGAGTGCTGGTGAAGAGCCCGGGGTTTGGTGGTTTTATTGAGGACGCAGTGAGATCGGCGCTTTGGCAGCCGCGCTCATCGCATTACTAACCATGCGCTCAAAGTCAGAAATGCACCCCTCTTTGGCAGGAGCGGCCTGGCCACCGACGCTGCGCAGCATCTCTACCGCCAGCTGCATCTTGTACCAGCTAAGGACTTCCGCTGGAGCACGTCCGGATTTGGTTGAGAGCGCATTGACATACGCCCAAAGAAGGAGGCGAAGAGCGTCCACAACGCTCTTGAGTTCACCGGCCAGTTCCAGGTCAAGAACCTGATCAGGGGCAACATGCGGATTTGCGGGCGAATCAGAAATGCCGAGCAGAGTCTGGCGGATCGCCGCCAGATCATCCAGTGTGTGGCGGACCCGTGCTGAAAAGTTCTCGGTACCGGCGTTGCAATCCATGACTGCCTCCATCAGTTACATCGGCGGCCAGAACGGGGAGCTTAGGTGAATTCGGCACCGATAGATCCTTCTGGGATTAGAAAACATTAAGAGGAAGCGCAGTGCCAGCGCGGAGAAGATCATCCCCTGGTGGTTTCTGCAGAGATTATAGGGTTGATGACCCTCGTCTTCTTCATGCACTGATTCTCGCCGCGAAATGCGCTGCCGGGAGAATCGGCGCCCCGCTCGCCCCGCAACGTTGTGCTAGGTGTTCCTCCGGGCCTGCATGATACAACTGTCAATTCATGCTTCAGGTGGTCAGAGAATTCAGGGTTGGCAGGCCGCAGGTATTTGCCGGGCTCATGCTGCTGGCGTTCGTGGCGCAATGCCTCTGGACCGCCAACACCCGCAAGCTTTCTGACCTGGAATATCGATACATTGCCACGGGCCTGAACGGTCCCGCAGAAAAAACTGCGAACTCTTCTCCACTCACCGGATGGGTTGCGGCTTTGCCCGTGCGATTCATCTCACTGGCAAGGAAAATTGCGACGCCAGCGCTAAGCGCGGCGCTTGCAGTTCCGCGGCCCTGGTTGCTGCGGCTGCCGTTCGTCATCTTTGGCCTATGGCTGGGCGCTGCGCTGTGGTGGGTGGCTCGCCGCCTGTTTGACGACGAAGGCGGATACGTTGCACTGGCGTTGTACTGTACCTCGCCAGCGATGATTACGATCAGCAGCAATATTGGTCCGGAAATCATTCTGGCCTGGAGTAGCCTGGGGCTAATCTATACCGCTATTGGAGTGGCACACACGCTTTACGCGCCGCCCAAAAAATGGGTGCCTCGAATCGCGATCCTGGGACTTTCCATTGGCTTTGCCCTGGCTACAGTCTGGTGGTCCATCACGCTGGTTTTGCTGGCTTTTGGTTACATGATGTACCTGTCGCCCGGCTGCCGGCGCAGGGCGCTTGTGGTGTTGGCGGGCGCGTCCGTGATTGGCTGTGCAGTGTGGGCAATCGTTTATTGGCTGACCGGCAGCGCGGGATTGGGTTTCAATGCGATCCTGGGGCACAAACCAACACTTGAAGCTTTAAGCAATCTGGCATTTGCTTTATCCAAGTGGACAGATGGCTATGTGCTGGTTTTTCTTTTCATTGCGGCGGTCACCGCTTACGGTAGCTGGCCGCGGGCACGCTATTTTGGCAACACCGCCCCGCTTGTGACCGGGCTTACAGCAGTGCTTCTGTTCAGCCTGATTCCGGCAATCCGCATCTGGGATGCAACTTTAGGGTTGAGTTTTGTGTTTATATTTATCGGGGGATTGGCAGCGGACCTCCTGGAGACCCGTTGCCGGCGGCCCGTAGCCCTGATTTTGGTTGCATGTTTCCTCCTCCGCGCCGTTCTAACGGTGATGGCCCTGCGGAACTGGGTACAAAACTTAATGTAAGCCCAGAGGCCGAGGGTTTATCATATTGAGTAGGCATTCGATGGCCGGTTACAAAGCAGGTGCCCTATGTCGCGATCAGTCTTCATCATCCCGTTTTTAGCCTTCGCCCTGCAAGTATCGCAAGCCCAGCTTTTTAGCCATGGCGCACCAGCATCGGTAGTGTCACCCACGGCGGATGGCCGCCAGCATGGCGTTCCGGCCAGCGTGGTTTCGCCCACACAGCTACCGTTCGGCGTGAACCCTCAACGATCCGTGCGTATTCATGGCCCTCTACGCCGGTTTGGAAACCCCCGCTCACCGCGACGCCAAGTGTTTGTGCCCGTACCGGTTTTCTATTCGTACTACGGCGATAGCGGCTACCCATCGGCCGCCGATCCTTACGTCCCGGAGAGTTCATCCGATCCGGCCCCCGCGCAACAGGCATCCGCTGATCGCAGCGACGAAGATTTACGAGCCGCTTACCTGCAAGGCGCCCATGATGCCGTGAGTCGCCAGGGCGACAGCCGTTATGGCGAGCATTACACGGATTCCCGCGAGCGCAACCGGCAACAGCCGGCGCAGGAAGACAGAAAGCCTGAACGGCGATCGAAGTCGACCAACGACAGTGAGGCGCAAGCCGCTCCGGTAGACGACACGACGCCCGCAGCAGTTTTCATCTTCAAAGATGGCCATCAGCTGGAAACCAAGAATTACGCCATCATGGGCGGAACGCTGTTTGATTTCTCCAGTAGGACTTTGAAAAAAATCCAGATGGATGAGATTGATTCTGCGGCCACGTTGAAGGCAAATGATGATCGCGGCGTGACGATGAAGCTGAACTAGATTTTGTTAAATGAGTAACTTGGTAAGTGCAAACCCTTCGCGAACATCTCATTTCGCGAAGGGTTTCTTTTGCCAAATTGCCGATCAACCCGACCTGCCGAATTGGCTTTTGATGAGCAACATGCGTGTACCTGAAAGTGCCTTTGCGCGCATGCAGGAACTACCCTCTCTGTGCTATAATTTCCTGTATTCCTCTGACACATAACTTCCTGTAAATGCAGCTATTTAGCGCACATTTCGGCGGGACCAGGTGGTCTTCCGGAATTGCTTGCAGTATGTGTGGAATTCACCCATCCTGAATGAGGGAAAAACATGGCAGATGAGCAGAATCCGCAGCTACCGTTGACGCCACCTCCGGGCGGCGACGGCCCCAATGGTCCAGGGGGCAACATACAGCCGATCAACATTGAAGAGGAGATGCGGCGATCGTATCTCGACTATTCAATGTCAGTGATTATTGGCCGCGCGCTGCCGGACGTGCGTGACGGACTAAAGCCGGTGCATCGGCGGATTCTGTATACGATGCAGCAGATGGGCCTTCAGCCCAACAAGTCCACTCGCAAGTGCGCCCGCAT
This sequence comes from Candidatus Angelobacter sp., assembly GCA_036512375.1. Lineage (GTDB taxonomy): Bacteria > Acidobacteriota > Terriglobia > Terriglobales > Acidobacteriaceae > Angelobacter. The sequence continues at coordinate 7,714 of DATCAX010000529.1, forward strand.
TGTTGGAGACGTGATGGGCAAGTACCATCCCCACGGCAATCTTGCGGTCTATGATGCCCTGGTTCGGCTGGCGCAAACATGGAGCCTGCGCTATCCCCTGGTTTTTGGGCAGGGTAACTTCGGCTCAGTCGATGGCGATCCACCGGCGGCTGATCGTTACACCGAAGCCAAGCTGGCACAGGTTTCCACGGCAGTTCTAGAAGACCTTGATAAAGACGCTGTCGATTTCCATCCTAACTACGATGGCAACGAAGTCGAGCCCGACGTTCTGCCCACACGCATTCCCAACCTGCTGGTGAATGGTTCAAACGGAATTGCCGTCGGCATGGCGACGAACATTCCGCCGCACAATCTGAATGAGATTGTTGAAGCTGCAATCATGCTGGTGAACAATCCGGCCACGCCGCTCAAAGAGATTTTGAAAATCGTGAAGGGTCCGGACTTCCCCACGGGCGCTTACATCTACGGACGCAGCGGAATTGAAGCGGCTTACACACATGGCCGCGGCAAATTTATGATGCGCGCCAAAGCTGCGATTGAAGACCTGAACCCGGGTCGCAAGTCGATCATCGTTACGGAAATTCCTTACCAGGTGAACAAAGCGAAAATCGTGGAGCGCATTGCCCAGTTGGTCAATGACAAGGTCATTGACAATATATCTGACGTGCGCGACGAGTCCGGACGCGACGGCATGCGGATTGTGGTGGAGTTGAAGCGCGGCGCGGAGGAGCAGATCATCCTGAACCAGCTCTTCAAACATACCCAACTGCAGGAAAGCTTCAGCATGATTTTCCTGGCGGTGGTGAACGGCCAGCCGAAGGAAATGGGCCTGGTGCAGGCACTGCAGCATTTCATTGATCACCGAGTGGACGTGGTGCGTCGGCGCACAGCCTACCTGCTGGAAAAGGCCAAGGAACGCGAGCACGTTTTGGAAGGTTACAAGATCGCGCTGGACAATCTGGACGCAATTATCAAGATCATTCGCGCATCGGGTTCACGAGCAGAAGCAAAAGAAAACCTGCTGGCGGCCAAATACAAGATCGTTGATAAACAGATCCAGGCCAAGGTCGGCGGAGCGGAAGGGAAGCTCTCTCCGAGACAAGCTGACGCGATCCTGGAATTGCAGCTGTATCGCCTTACACGGCTTTCGACGGATGAGATCCTGAAAGAGCTGGAGGAAATTCGCGGCAAGATTGCAGAACTGGAAGCGATTCTGGCCTCCGACAAGAAACTGCGTGGCGTGATTGTGAAAGAGCTGCAAGAAGTAAAAGAAGAATTTGGCGACGAACGCCGGACCGAGATCACCGATGAGTCTACGGAAATCACGCTGGAAGACCTGATCGCCGACGAACAGGTAATCGTTACTGTTTCGCATAGCGGATACCTTAAGCGGACGCCGCAATCCATCTATCGCCAGCAACGGCGCGGTGGTACGGGCCGCACAGGCATGAAGACGCGCGAAGAAGATTTCGTCGAATATCTTTTTAGCGCTTCCACGCATTCTTATCTGCTGGTCTTTACCAACAAAGGGCGCGTTTACTGGCTGAAAGTGTATGAAGTGCCGGACGTGGGCGCAGCGGGCAAGGGCAAACACATCGGCAATCTGGTGGCTTTGCAGCCGGGTGAGACGGTACGCACGCTGCTGGAAGTCCGCAACCTGGAAGAAGAAAATCGCTACATTTTCTTCACTACCCGCAAAGGCACGGTGAAGAAGACGCCGGTAAAGGACTTCTCCAACGTGATGTCACGCGGGATCATCGCGATTGGCATCGACAATGAAGACGAGTTGGTGGCGGTACGATTGACCGACGGCAACCAGATTGTCTTTCTGGCGTCGCATGAGGGCCAGGCGATCCGCTTTGATGAAGAGGACGTGCGCTCCATGGGGCGCCCGGCCTATGGCGTCCGCGGCATGGACCTGGATAAGAACGACTACATTGTGGGCGTAGCGGTAACGCCGAACGATGCTAAGAAAAAGACCAACGGCAAAACCAAAGACGGCGAGGCCAAGGAAGCGAACCTGCCCAGCCTGATCCTGAGTGTGACCGAGCAAGGCTATGGCAAACGCACTCCTGTGGAGGAATACCGGTTGCAGACGCGCGGCGGCAAAGGCGTGATCAACGTGAAGACCACCTCGCGGAATGGAAACGTGGTGGGCATCATGCTGGTGGACGAATCGTCTGAAGCCATGCTGATCAGCCAGTTTGGCAAGATCATCCGCATTGACACCAAGACGATCCGCGAAGCCGGCCGCTCCACGCAGGGCGTGCGGTTGCTGCATCTGGAAGAAGGCGATCGTGTGGCGTCGGCAGTGGTGCTGCAAGAAAAGGAAGACGAGTCGAACGGGACGTTGTTGCAGTAACAGATCGAACAGCGAATATAGAGAAAAAGCTCCCTGTATCGGGAGCTATTTCTTTTGTATCAACTGGCCATCCAAGATGCCGGGGCCAAGCCTGAAGTCCTCTGATAGCTATTTTTTCTTGGTGCGTCTGCTCGGGACTGGTTTGCGCCGCTGCGCCATAAAGTTCTCGAGTCCTGAACGCTGAACGAATGTCTTATCTGCGCTCACCAAGGTTCTTAAGCGGCGCCTTCTGATCAAATCGGCTATTACCTGCCGGGTAACGCCCACCGTGCGAGCCGCTTCAATAAGAGAAATCCATTTGGAAGGATCATAGTTTTTCTTTTTGACGTACGCCTTCCCTTTGGGCCTGTTCTTCATGCCTGGGCCTCGGGGGCGAGGCGCGAAGCCCATGACTTCGGCCCGGGAGACAAGGACCCTTCCCGCAATGACAGTCGTAGTTAAACGTCCCCTGTTTACCAGTTCCCAAATCGCCTGCCGGGACACTCCCCGGGCGCGAGCGGCATCGCCCTTGGACATCCAGTCACTGGTGTTGGGTACCCGGGATTTTTCAGACTCAGTGGTCATCGTAAAAGTCCTCGCGCGGAACACTCTTATGCTGTTAGAAATGAGGATAAACCAAACTGGGTGAGTATGGATGCTCGAAAGTTACGCCCAGTGCCGTGGGCCTTTCTATCCTTGGAAACGCATTCGCGGAG
>DATCAX010000530.1:0-2624 GCA_036512375.1 Candidatus Angelobacter sp.
CCCGCGAAACGGCTTCCCAGACAGGACTGACCCGCCATCAGCGCCGGGCCAACGTGCGCGGGGCATTTGCGGTTCTGAGGCCGGAAAAGGTGAAAGGTCGCAGCATCCTGATTGTGGATGACGTGATGACCACCGGCACCACCGCCGGCGAGTGTGCCCGGGTGCTGCGGCGCGCAGGCGCCAAAGAGGTTTTTGTGGCGACGGTAGCGCGGGCCACCAAGGAAGCAGCGAGCGTTATGGTTATGGCAGCCGGCGCCGCATCGGGAGGAATCCCATCGGGAGGAGAACGGGGCCATGCATGAACGGGACAAACGCAGCAAGCGCCACTACGGTGAGACGCCAAAAGAACCGGTTAAGCCCCGGAAGAGCATGATCATGCAGACCCCGGTGCTGGTCTTGAACGCGTCTTACGAGCCCATCAATATCTGCGCTGCGCGGCGAGCGATTGTGCTGGTGCTGAAAGGGCTGGCTATGCCGGAAGAGGAAAACGGACACTTTCTGCATGCCGCGCGCCTGGCCATGCGTGTGCCGTCAGTGATTCGACTTCTGGAGTATCGTCGCATTCCGCACCAGACGCGGGCGCTGTCCAGGAAAAATATTCTTCTGCGCGACCGCAATACCTGCCAGTACTGTGGCGTGCTGCTTTCCTCTGGAGATCTGACTTTGGACCACGTGATCCCGCGCTCTCGCGGAGGCTCTTCCACATGGGAAAATCTGGTGGCATGCTGCCATCCCTGCAACCGACGCAAAGGCAATCGACTGCTGGCTGAGACCGACATGAAGCTCTTTAAAGAGCCGCGGCCCTTTACCCTCCACACCAGCCGCCACATCATGCGGATGATCGGACGGTCGGACACCAAGTGGAGAAAGTACCTTTTTTATTAAGGACTTCCACCTGATGCCACCTACACTGGGAATCCATCCCAGAGGCCTTTTTTGCTCCCGCCGTTCCGAATATGAGCATGCATATTCCCAAGGGTAAATTGTGCTCTGTATCGGCATCCGTAACCCATTCATAGTTATACACTTAGGGACAGAGGGCAACAGGCTGTTGGCCCTAAAAATGCACTCACCCTTGTCGCCTGCCGTTTCGTCAGTTATTTGTCGAAGCAAAAAATACAACTAAGAAAAGACTTCCAGGTGCGTTGCCAACGCGCCCAGGAAGCTATTATCCCAGGGAGATTTGATGGCAGAAACGGTTTTGGACCAGATTCTGGATGATTTGCGCAGTCAAGCTGTGACGCATTATCCCCAACGTGGTGAATTCAAGAATTTGCGGGTTGTAGGTCATACCCCGAAGAATGACCATTTTATTTATGACGCCTGCCTGGATTTTGCCGGCGGTAGCGAGCGCGTCGCGATCAAGATTTATCGGCCGGGCAAATGCGGCGGCAACGCGAAGTCTGTTGCACGGCAGGAGAACGCAAATCTTCAATATGTGAACCAGACGCTTACGGCGAAAAAGAAGCTCGATGGAGTTCCCCGCGTTCTGGGCGACCACAGTGATCTTTGCGCCGTGGTTACGGATAAAGTGGCTGGCCTGCCGGTACAGTCGATCATCATGAAGGCTGCCCTGCTGCCGGGATTTGCTGATAATGGCAGTATCGCCCTGGTGGCGCAACGCGCTGGAGAGTGGTTGCGTGGCTTCCATAAAGCCACAGCCGACGCCCCGGAGCCGTTTGACGCCGCTGCCCTGATTACCAGCCTGGAAAAGCTTTGCAAGAGCTGCCAGGTGGAAGGTCTGGACAATGACGCCATTGAACTGATCATGAACGGAGCCCATACCGCGCTGTCCCGAAACCGCAAGTCATTGCCCAGTTCAGCCGTGCTTTGTGACTTCACTCCACTCAACGTGGTCGTCACGGAAAAGGGAGTTGGGTTTTGCGATTTTGCCCGGATGAAACGCCGGGGCAATTCCTTTGAAGATATAGCCACGTTCCTGGCTTCCGTAGAAGCGCTGGAAAAGTATCCTTTCTGCAACCGCAGCATTACCGCCCAGATTCAGGAGAATTTCCTGGATTCCTACAACGTCAGCCAGTCAGACGCGGCCATTCTGCGCGTTTTCAAGATGAAGGCGCTGCTGGGAATGTTTGCCCAGGGCCGCACGGTAAAAGAAAGCGCCGTGCGCAAGAAAGTAATGTGGGCCAACGTGATGCGGAAATTCATCAACCAGGCGGCGCAGCGATCAATGTCGCCTGCAGCAGCAGCTTAAACAAACACTTGAATCAAGAGAAGGCCACCGAAAGGTGGCTTTTTTGTTTAGGAAGACCGCTTCTTCTTGAGCGCTTTCTTCTTCGCCTTCGCGCGAAATTTGAACTCAAACTCTGCCATCCTGACCTTTTTGCCGCTGAACTTCACGCCTTCCATTTCCAGGCGAAAACGCTGATCCAGGCCGCCTTCGCCGGGAATCGCGATCCGGCCGCCGGCGGCCACCACGCGATGCCAGGGCAGTCCATGAGATTGAGCCAGGGCGCGCACTACCTGGCGGGCTCCGCCGGGAAAGCCTGCGGCGCGGGCGATGGCGCCGTAGCTGGAAACATGGCCGCGGGGAATCTTCATGATCGTGGCGCGGATCTTCGTCCTGCGATTCTCGGCCAACGTAGGGTTTGGCTGTTTCGCTTTAG
>DATCAX010000531.1:0-4822 GCA_036512375.1 Candidatus Angelobacter sp.
TAGGGGCCTTGTGTTGGTGATGCCAGCGTTTCAAAAGCCCGAGCCACCCGCCGGTGACGATAAAGGGCCGGGCGCGGGGCGGACAAGTTACGGCGGTCAAGCCGGGAGCAAGACTATCTCTTCTTGTATGCGGGTGAGGTAAAGCCCTGCTCAGCGTAGATCGCCTTCTCAATTAGCTTGAAATAGTCGTTGCACGTATGAACGACCTGGGACAGGAAACCTTCCGCAACTGCGATTTCCTCATCTCCTGTTAGGAAGCCGACCTTCTTCATGTCAGAGATGATTCCTTTCTTCGGCTCACCCCCATGATCTCGCAGTCTGCTATCGTCGTGAGTGATGACGTTCCGAATTCTTTGGAGCGTCTTGAGTGCATTCCACTCGCCGGATGCCTTCAACCCATGCAGACCAGCGACCTTTTCCAGATAGTCAGTGGAACGGTCAATCCCCTTACCGCTCAAATCCGTGAACGACAACCGGAGCTTCCTCTCGGACTGGTAGAACAAACATAGCTGATCCAATTGGTGTTCGAGGTAGCTCCATACGGTCAAGAAAGCGGAGCGTCGCTGTAGGCTAGGGAAATACTCTCCAAAGATGTTTTCTAAATCCCAACTACTGTCGTCTAAGCCCTGATGCCCATCCTCAGATTGCTTCGTTCTGTAGTTGGCAATGGAGTAGGCGGCCTGCTTCTCAATGCCGTCCACAAAGCTGATCATCAAGTCGATTGAGAAACTGGCATCGTACTGGTACCAGTTGAGAACAACTTTTTTCGGAAAGTAGATGGGCATTTATTTTCCGTTCCACGACTGAAGGCTGGAGCTGGCGCAATAGAGCTCAAGGAAGCGTACTCACCGTCCCGCTAACGGTGACCGCCGAATAAGGAGCCGCCAAAAAGGCGCGGGGAGTGAAGATGCTCTCCGCGCTTTCCAGCAGCACTAAGGTCAGCAGGGTTACCCTCGTGGAATCGGGCCGCCCCAAACCGGAATCATTGTCCTCACTTTAACTTGCCCGCCTTTTCAGTCCCGCCATCAGTCCTATCTGTACGCGTGCGCATTCGGTTAATTGTTTCAAAGGCTTCTTCTACAGCACGCGGTTTCTCTCCACGCTCGATACCTGAGTAAGACGCTTGGCTAATTTTCATTTTCTCTGCAACCTCTTGCTGCGTCAATCGTTTGTCCAAACGCAATTCTCGAACGAGCTCCGCTTTGGTTGGCATAGCGATCCCCTCCGCCGGACAGTATAATACAGAATGATAGAAACTGATGATAAATGATTGTATTTGGGGAAGCATCGCCGGGACGCTGATGCTCGGCAGAAGCGGGCTAGGGCTTGGTCATTTTAGCATCTCATGTCTATTCGGGTTGCTGAATGGGTCACCAAGCGAGACAATACAGGAATGGCAACAAGAGTTTTCACGTCTTTCGATTACGACCACGATGAGTTTCTGCGCACGGCATTGGTTGGTCAATCAAGGCACGATGACACACCGTTCGAGATTTGCGATTGGTCGGTCAAGGAACCCTTCACAGGCGATTGGAAAAGGAAGGCCCGTGAACGCATAAAAAAGTGTGGCCAAATGATCGTCATCTGCGGTGAGTATACTCACCTTGCGACGGGTGTCAGCGCCGAGATTGAAATCGCTCAGGAAGAAGGCATACCTTACTTCCTTCTGAAGGGATACAGCGATAAAACCTGCTACAAGCCAAGGGCTGCGAAGGTAAACGATAAGATATACAACTGGACTTGGCCCAACCTGAAGCTGCTTATCAAGGGGAATCGATAGGTGCCCGGTAGCACGCTCCAAAGCCGGACCCCAGAGGAATACGGCGAAAAGTACCAGGATCACCTGTTCGAACAGTACAAGCTATTTGTCGAAACGTCACAGCACGTAAGCGAACGAAGGCAGCAAGCGAACAATTTCCTGCTTACCCTGAATTCAACCCTGGTGACGCTGTTTGTAGCGTTTTTGTCTTCATTTGGGCACCATCGTTGGAATGTTTTCATTCCCGTCACGGGCTTGCTCGTTTGCTTCATTTGGCACTCGCTCGTGGATTCCTACAAAGACTTGAACACAGCCAAGTTCGCGGTGATCCACGAGCTTGAAAATCAGCTTCCGGTCGCTGTGTTCAGGCGTGAGTGGGACGTCTGTGGGCACAACAGGAAGAAAACTGACAAGCCAATTGAAGATGCCTATGTCCCGCTGACACATCTCGAACGCTGGATTCCGCTGATGTTCGCCGTGCTCTATGTTGGCTTAGGTGCGTACGCACTCTTTGCTCCCGTAGATCCTAGGGAAGCTAATGTTCCGCCAAGTGCGACCGTTCAGCAGGGTTCCCAATCCGCACCTGCTCCCGGCCCGAAGAAACCTTGATGGCGATGCTGCGTGTGCTATTGATTTTGTTGTGGGCACGTGATCAAACCCACTTGGCGCCGGCATTTCCGACTCCCGGCCTTCGCACCCGGCACATAGTTCGAACACGATTTCAAAGATCGACCTTTTTCCCGCGTGCGATCAGCCTCTCGATCATTCCCGTATCCATTTTTCGGCCTGCCACCTGATCCATCAGCTCCGCCATTGCTTCTAGCGTGCGTTTAGCCAGGTCCAGCTTCTCACCAATTTCCTTCAGCTCCGCTGTCATTGTCTCCCTTCCTTTTTCGCTATACAGTGCAAAATTGTGACTGCGAAAGAAATGATGAGTAAGGTAATTTCGGCGCTCAAGCGCCTCATCAATGACTTTAATAATCGAGTCGCTTAGATTGATCGTTTTCTTGAGGTGCTTCAGCAGCGAGCCAAATGTCTTTCGATTCACGTCATCGACGATGGCACGATACATTTCCGTTTGCTCGGGCGTGATTTCATCGGTCTTTACGAAAAGCGCAAGAAAACCAAGGGCGACGTTGCCGGCAGCAACCTCTAGGACTTGCGCCTTTTCTGCGGCCATTCCGAATTCCGCATATAGCTCGTATTGATCTGCTGGTATACCCACGATTAAGTTCCCACGGCGGCTGGCCCACCTTTAACGATTCTTTGCGTGCACCATTCCAACGTGTGTTGGCAATGCCAGCGAGATCAAAAGCAAGGGCCACCCGGCCGAATGTTTATAGACTTACCGACTGGGACTGGGCCTGCACCTGCACGCTCGTAATTCACTAGAATAACGCCTTTCGAGGTGACTGTGCTTTCCGTCACCTTGAATGCCGCCGAGATCGTGCCATCGGCAAACAAACGTTTTCCCAACGTTATCGGAAATATCTCCGCGTCTCCGCGCCTCCGTGGTGAGATTTGGTTTTACGATGCCGGCAGCTGAGCCAAGGGTCATTTATCCGGTAAGGCGACGATTCGGCCAGGTGACGAGAGCGCGATTGAACTAAGCCTCCGCAGCCACCCCTGGCTGGGGTTCCAGGGATGGACCTGCGTTTGCTTTGCGTTCATTATCTCGCGCATGACGATCATCCAGACTTCAACTTCTTATTTCGTCTGTACCAGCCCCGCAATAACCGCAGCAAGTTTATCGAGTATCTGGTTCCAGCCCTCCATTTGACCGCTATTTTTCGCGCTCTCCATGGGTTCATTTCCAATGAAGGTAAGTTTCGTCTGGCCGTTTCCGAGATCCTCAAAGATGGTCACGTCGTACGCACCGTCTATAGCCTCATGTTCTATTCCTAATTGCGCAGGCTCGATCTTGTTTCCCTTCGAGTCGGAAAAGTACATCAAGGAAACGATCTTCTCGTACGGAACAATCTCGTGGTATTCAACCGCATTCCAGAACTCCTGCCCATCCGGCGACTTCATGCAGCAGAGGAATTTTCCTCCAACGCGAAAATCCATCTCGCAAACGGGCGCAGTAAAGCCCTTCGGTCCCCACCACTGCATCACGTACTTCGGGTCTGTCCACGCCTTCCAAACCAATGCGCGTGGAGCATCAAAAACTCTAGTGATAACCATCCGCTCTATCTCGTTAACCGTGTTTTTTGTCATCTCTGACCTCCGCTTTTTTCATTTGATTCACAACCACATCCAGCTTGTCGAAACTCTCTTCCCAGAATCGGCGATAGCTAATCGCCCAGTCGCTGACTGTCTTTATCGCCTCTGGCCTAAGGGTGCACACGCTCTCTCTTCCACGCTTCGTCTTGATCACAATCCGCGCCCGCACCAGGTAGGCAATATGTTTTGAAATCATCTGCTGCGAGAGTGCAAACGGTTTCGTCAATCCATGCACAGAGGCAGGGCCACGTGAAAGCCGTTCGATCATCGCCCGACGGGTTGGATCAGACAAAGCCACAAATGTTGTATCGAGACTATCCACAACCATATGGTAGTGGATTTTCTATAAATGTCAAGTGTGAATTTCGCGATTTCCTGAACCCTGCCTCATTCATCTCTCCGCGTCTCCGTGCCTCCGTGGTGAGATTTGGTTTTCCGATCACGGCGATCCAGCGATATCTCATTTGCTACCATACTCTCGACCCTTGGAAGGACTTGCGAGATGCGGAAAGGGTTTACCAGAGAACCAAAACGGGACGAGCCCGCGACACCAGTCAAGAACTACATAACGCCGAGCGGATTGCAGCGCCTCAAAGATGAGCACCGGTTTCTGCTCACCAGGGAACGCCCGGCCATGACGGAGGTGGTGGCGTGGGCTGCCGGCAACGGTGATCGCAGTGAAAACGCCGACTATCAGTACGGCAAGCGGCGGCTGCGGCAGATCGATGGGCGGATTCGCTTTCTCACGAAGCGAATCGAAACCGCGGAAGTGGTGGACCCGGAAGCTCCGAGAGCGGGGCAGCCGGAGACGAGGGCATTCTTCGGGGCGACCGTGCGCTA
>DATCAX010000532.1:0-5375 GCA_036512375.1 Candidatus Angelobacter sp.
GCAAGCTGCTGATTGTTGATCCGGAATCGCTTCTCCCCAGCCCACCCAATCAGATAGGAGAGATCTGGGTCTCCGGCCCGAGTGTGGCTCTCGGCTATTGGAATCTGCCTGCAGAAACCAAACATGCGTTCGATGCTCGAACCCTCGGAAACAACGAAGGACCGTTCCTGAGAACCGGGGACCTCGGATTTCTGCGCCATGGAGAGCTGTTTGTTACCGGGCGTTTGAAAGACCTCATTATCATTCGTGGGCGCAACTACTACCCACAGGATATTGAAGAAACGGTGGGAACCGCGCATCCTGCTTTGCGGCCGGGATGTGGATCGGCATTTGCAATTGAGAAGGATAGAGAAGAACTACTGGTAGTCGTGCAAGAGGTGGCCGTTCGCTCAGACGATGAGCTGGACAAAGCCATCCAACTGATTGCCCGAAATATTGCAGAAGTCCATGAATTGACCGCCCATGCAATCGTCCTGATACAGGCAGGTACAATTCCCAAGACTTCCAGCGGCAAGCTGCAACGGCATGCCTGTAAAAAGGACTTCTTGAATCAGCGTCTTGACGTCTTGAAAGAATGGCGCGAGACGGCAATGGCCAGACCAGGTCCACATGCAAGACCATCCTCAGACCCAAACAAGCGAAGTGCTGTAGAGACATGGGTGATTGCGGAATTAGCGCGACGAACAGGCATTGAGCCAGTCGAGGTTGATGTTCATCAGCCATTGATGGGCTATGGCCTGAATTCACTTACTGCTGTCGAATTTTGTCACAACATTCAGGTGCATTTCGGTACTGAGATCGCGAGTTCGGACCTATTCGATGGTTTGACCATAGCTGACATTGGGAAAAAGGTGAACAGGGTGTCCCCGCTCTTGAGCAGGAGCCGTGCGGGCCAGCCCTCCACCTACCCGCTTTCGTATGGTCAACGGGCTCTCTGGGTCTTGCATGAGATGGCGCCCGAAAGCGCCGCCTACAACATCTCGCGAGTGATCAGGATCGCATCCACCCTGGATGTTGAGGCGCTGCGGAGCTCATTTCAGGCGCTCGTTGACCGCCATCCCTGCCTGCGCACGGTCTTTGTGGACATGGCAGGAGAACCAGTGCAGCAGGTTGCCGATAAGGCTGAGGTTTGTTTCGAGTATTTTGACACTCGTAACTGGAGCGGAGCAGAACTCGAAAAAACTCTGATCGAGCAAACCCATCTGCCCTTTTCCCTGACCCGAGGCCCGTTGTTTCGGGCTACTCTCTATGCCAGCTCGGAAAACGATCACCTGCTGCACGTTGCGGTGCATCACATAATTGCGGATTACTGGTCTCTTACGCTGCTGCTGGATGAAATTGGAAAGCTTTATCAGGCCTTTCACAGCAAGACTGAAGCAGAACTTACTCCGTTGGAATACAGTTATGCGGACTTTGTGGAATGGCAGCGGGAGAAGGTTGCCGGCCCTGACGGAGAACGGCTCTGGGGCTATTGGAAAGAAGAGTTGTCAGGAGAACAGGCGCCTCTTAGCCTGCCTGCGGACCACGCCCGTCCCCCGGTGCAAACATTTCATGGTTCATCTTTCCCATTTACGCTCGATGCCAGATTAACCGAAAGACTGAAGCAGTTTAGTGCCGAGCAACAGACAACGCTCTTCGCGACGCTTCTGGCGGCTTTCCAAATCTTGCTGTATCGCCTGACCTCACAAAAGCAGGTTACTGTCGGGTCCCCAGTGGCGGGCAGATCAAGAGCGGAATTTGCGAACACCGTCGGCTACTTCGTAAATACCGTGCCTCTGCGCGCGGATTTTCAACAGCAACAAACTTTCGTCGATTTCCTGTCTCAGGTGCGCAAACGGACCTTGAAAGCCTTTGCGCATGATCTATATCCATTTTCGCTGATGGTTGAGCAGCTTGCGATTGCTCGCGATCCAGCAATAGCTCCCGTTTATCAGAGCATGTTCGTTTTTCAGCAGACTTACGGAAGGCATTCAGACGATTTCGTGCGCTTTGCGCTAGGGCAGCCTCAGGCGCGGGTAACTCTGGGTGGCTTGCAGTTAGAGTCTGTCGCCATCGAACAGAACACGGCCCAGTTTGATTTGACGCTGACGGCCGGCGAGGGACCGGACGGTCTGGTTGGCGCTTGGGAATACAACGGCGACCTGTTTGATAAGGCCACGATAGCCCGTTGGGCTGAAAGCTTCTCAGTTCTGCTGCAAGGAATCATCTCGAACCCTGAGATTCCCGTGAGCCATTTACCAATGCTTTCGGCGAGGGAGCGCACCAGACTGGTGGAGGAACTTAACCAGACAGAATTCGAATACGACCGTGAGCAATGCCTGCATGAGCTGATTGCGAAGCAGGCGAAGATCAGGCCAGCGGGTACGGCCATTGTTTGGGGCGAAGCAGAAATTACTTATACAGAATTGAATACCCAGGCTAACCAGGTGGCGCGGCATCTTGCCCGTTTGGGAGTACAAAAAGAAGATCTCATAGGCGTTTGCATGCGTCGTTCGCCGGAAATGGTGGCGGCCATGCTGGGCGTTTGGAAAGCCAACGCCGCGTATGTGCCTCTGGATCCGCAATATCCTGAGGAACGGTTGCGTTTCATGCTGGAAGACGCGAATGCAAGGCTCGTAATCACAGAGGAAAGCTTGAGCGAGAGGTTCCAGGGAGGATCCGTTACAGTTCTGTGTATTGATCGCGAGAGAGAGCAGATTCAGAAAGAGAGCAGGGAACCAATCCATGAAGCAGCCAGCAGCCAGCAACTGGCTTACGTGATCTACACCTCCGGGTCTTCCGGAGTGCCCAAGGGAGTGATGCTGGCCCACAAGAATGCCGCGTCTTTCGCGGCGTGGGCAAAAGCCGTTTTCACGGAAGAGGAATTAAGCGGTGTGTTGGCGGCGACATCCGTCTGCTTCGACCTTTCCATCTTTGAATTGTGGGCAACCTTGAGTTGCGGTGGAACGGTAGTGCTGGTCGATGATGTGCTTGGATGGTGGGAGAGCCTGCGGACAGGAAAAATTTCCAACTGCGTACATCTGGTGAATACTGTTCCTTCGGCCATAGCAAAATTGATTGAGCAGGGAAGACTGCCGGATGGAGTAGTGACAATCAATCTTGCCGGCGAAGCTCTCAAAGACGAACTGGTAACGGAATTGTGGCAGGCCGGCAATCTCAAGCGCATTAACAATTTGTATGGGCCCACTGAAACAACAACGTATTCCACCTGGACCACAGTAGAAACGCAAAAAAAGGTGACGATCGGACGCGGCGTGGGCAATACGCAGCTCTATGTGCTGGACCAGGAATTGGAATTGGCGACCTTTGGCGTAGTGGGCGAACTTTATATCGCTGGCGCCGGAGTAGCGTACGGATATTGGAGACGCGCAAGCCTGACGGCCGAACGATTCCTGCCTGATCCCTATAGCAAGTCGGCAGGCGATCGCATGTACCGCACCGGAGACCTGGTGCGGTGGAACAATGCCGGCGAACTGGAATATCTGGGCCGCGCCGACCAGCAGGTAAAGGTGCGTGGCTACCGGATCGAACTCGGAGAGATCGAAGCTGCGTTAAGCGGACACGCGGCCGTGCGGGAGAACGTGGTTGTCGTAAAAGAAAAGGGCCGCGAGAAGCGTGTGGTCGGCTACGCAGCGCCAAGACCCGGAATGGAAATCAGCGAGGAACAACTGCGCGAGTATCTGCAAGAGCGGTTGCCGCGTTACATGGTTCCTTCGCAAATCGTGATCCTGGAGAATCTGCCAAAAACTCCCAACGGCAAAATTGACCGCAAGATACTGCCTGATCCGGTGCGGAGCACGGTGAAAGGAAGAAAGCCGCAGAGCGAAACGGAAGAGACGTTAGCCGCAATTTGGGCGCAGGTGATCCATCTCGAGCAGGTCGGCGGAGATGAAAACTTTTTTGCCTTGGGCGGACACTCCCTGCTGGCAACGCAAGTGATGTCGCGCGTCCGGCAGGCGTTTGGGGTGGACTTACAGCTCCGCTGTCTCCTGGAGAACCCCACAGTCGCCGGGCTGGCTCTCCAGGTGGATAGGGCAAGCAGGACAACAGCTCCTCCGCTGCGGCCTGTTCCCCGGGACCAACATGCGCGATTGTCCTTTGCCCAGGAACGATTGTGGTTCCTGTCACGCTATGAGGCAGAAGCAAGTCTATATAACGTGCCCGTAGCGTTGCGGTTGCGGGGGCCATTGAATAAGCAAGCCCTACATGCCGGCTTGCAGGAGATCGTGGCTCGCCATGAAATGCTCCGGACCAGTTTTCCGGAAATAGATGGCGCGGCAACACAAAGTATTGCTCCGGCGACTGATGTGTCCATGCCTGTTCTGGAGATATTCGAGACAGAAATGCCTCAATTTCTCCGGGAGCAGGCTCGGCTTCCATTCGATCTTGCCAGTGGACCAGTCATTCGCGCCTCTTTACTCCAACTCGGCAGCCAAGACCATGTCCTGGTCGTAGTGCTCCACCACATCGTGTGCGACGGCTGGTCCCTGGGAATCATGTTGCAGGAGCTGACCGAGCTTTACGATGCATTCAGCCGCGGC
Source organism: Candidatus Angelobacter sp. (assembly GCA_036512375.1). Taxonomy (GTDB): domain Bacteria; phylum Acidobacteriota; class Terriglobia; order Terriglobales; family Acidobacteriaceae; genus Angelobacter. The sequence continues at coordinate 4,542 of DATCAX010000532.1, forward strand.
GCTTCTTCACCTTTGGCGCCCTTGCATGTTCAGTATGCCGATTTCGCGGAATGGCAGCGGGGCTGGTTACAAGGTGAACTTCTGGAAAAGCAGATGGCCTATTGGAAAGTTCAGTTGGCCGAAGTAGAGCCGCTGAACCTGCCAACCGACCGGGCACATCCTGCTATCCCAGCGTTTTCTGGAGCCACGGAGACTGCGCTTCTGGCGCAATCCTTGACCACGCAGTTGAGATCTTTCAGCCGTCAACAGGGTGTCACGCTGTTTATGACTTTGTTGGCTGGCTATAAAACTCTGCTTCGCCGCTATAGTGGACAAACGGATATAGCCGTTGGTTCGCCCATTGCAAATCGCGGGGTGCGAGAGATCGAACCCCTCATCGGATTCTTCGTCAATACGCTGGTATTGCGTTCAGCATCAGCGGCGGACTGTTCCGTAGCTGAACTATTGCAGCAGGTCCGGGAAGTCTCGCTGCAAGCCTATGCGCATCAGGACGTTCCCTTCGAGCGGCTGGTCGAGATACTAGATCCCGCACGCAGCCTCAGCCGTTCACCTCTCTTTCAAGTGATGTTTGTTCTTCAGAACACTCCACTGCCCAATCTTCCATGGAATGGCGTGGAAGCAACGCCGCGGATGCTTGAAACCGGCACCTCGAAGTTTGACATTACTTTGGCCGTACGCGAGATAGACGGCGGCCTGGAGCTTTCTCTGGAGTACAGCACCGAATTATTTGACGCACAACGCATGAAGCGGTTGCTGCGGCATTATCAGGCTCTGTTGGAAGGGATGGTAGTTTCTCTCGAAAGACGCGCCAGCGAAATCGAAATTCTAAGCGCG
>DATCAX010000533.1:0-3435 GCA_036512375.1 Candidatus Angelobacter sp.
CTTCCTGCCCCAAATAGAGCACTTTTGGGGAGCCTACTTTCTGCACAATGCAATGATGGATGCCGGGCATTTCCTCCTGATCAGGAACAATATCGGCAATATAGCCGCCTAGCTGAAGGCGAGTGCTGTACCTGCTGGGAGTACACTTGCACAGCGAACGTGTGCCAGTCTGCAACCTGAAGGCGCTGCTGTTTCTAGAGCTCATAACTGTCTTTCTGCCGTACAGTCAATACCGGACATTCCGCCTCAGCGATCACTCGGGCTGCAGTCGCCCAAGGCAGGTGCGAATTGATCTTGGCCGGCTCCGGATGGCGGGCGCCGAGAACGATCAGGTCAGCGCGTATTTGTTTTGCCACCTTCAGAATGTTGGCGGAAGGCAGTCCATATTTGAGCACACAAACAGGCTTCCGCCACAAGCATGCTTCGGCGGGCACGGCGGAACTGAGCCGGCGTTTGATTTCCTTATCATTGCTTTCAATCTCAGGAAGTTTGTTCTCATCGGCGACATGCAGGACGGTTAGTTCGGCCCCGAATTCATTGCAAAGCAGCGCAGCATGAGACGGAGCAGTAGATCCGCTCTCAAAATGGGTGGCCAGCAGAACTCTTTTGATTTTCAATTCCCGGGTATGGCAGGGATTCACGTCCGGACCCACGGTAAGCACGGGACAGGAGACGTTACGAAAAACGTCTTCTGCCATTGAACCCAAAACCAGCCGGGGAATTCCATGCCGCCCATGAGATGCCAGCACCAGCAAGTCGATTTCATTGCGTTCAACTACATCGCGTATCACTTGCCAGACCGCGCCCTGCTGCAATGGAGTCTGGCTGGGCAATCCCTGCAAGAGACCGCGCAGCACATCCGTAGCATTTCCTGAATTTGCTCCAGGTCCGCTAAATGTGATGGCGAATGCGTCCGGGTCCAGCAGGTTGTAGGAATTGAGTGAGTTGACGTGAATCGTATGCACGAGTGAGGCATGCCGTTGCGCGATGGCTTGCGCATACTTCAAGGCCATTTCCGAGCCGGGTGAAAAGTCTGTGGCGAGCAGAATATTTTTCAGTGACAGCGCTATGATTGGTTCAAGCGTTTTCATGAGGGCACCTCACTCATCGAGACGCAAGTGTAATGAGGAAGTGACCATGAAAGATGTGATGACGGTCACGCAAGGCCGTGCGCCAAGGGACATCCAGGATTAGCGCGATGCAGGAAAGGGTGACACATTACTTAATTTTCGCCGACCGTTTCCGGGAAGGCGCTTAAGACAATTCCCAAGGCTTATTTCCTGAAGATGGGCGGAGCGTCGCTGGCGTCAAAAGAATCCGATTCGCTCGTCAAGTCAGGGAGGCCCTGGATCAAACGCAGGCAGCGATTCCAGCGCAGCAGCGCGTCATCATTGCCCTGCGGACGTATCTTTTCCGCTTCCTCAAAAAAGCGCATGGCATTCTCAAAGCTGGCCAGCAGGGAATGTGCCGTGTGGCCGGCGCGCAGCTGTGCCTTGGCTCGCCGCTCATGCAGGATGCCCTGATAGTAAGAACGCTCGTATGCGCTGGAGAGCTTCTCAAAACAGCTCTGGGCTTCGCGAAAACCGTCAGAGACCGCGCCCTTGAATTGGTCCGTGATGGCCAGGCCCAACTGGCGCAGGGCCATTTGATTTTCTGGATCGACGGCGAGAATGTCGCGGCAGATCGATTCCGCTTCCTCGGCCTGGTTCAGGTAGCGATAGTGCTGCACTTTCGCCAGCGCCTCTGCAATGCCGTTCTTCGAGATCGTTTTAAGTTGGCGTTCCATGATCGTTTACCGGTGCAACAATTCTAATCCGCTTTGGGTGCTCCGCGTATCTTGCGCACCAGTTTCATGATGGGATCGTAAAACTCATCGACCACACGCTCTTTGAGCGGAATGATGGCGTTATCCGTAATCTTGATCTCTTCCGGACAGACCTCAGTGCAGCACTTAGTGATGTTGCAATAGCCGATGCCGAGTTCATCTTTCAACAGCTTGGTGCGTGAGACATTGTCCAGAGGATGCATTTCCAGCGCCGCAACGCGCACGAAGAAGCGCGGACCGCCGAACGCTTCTTTTTTGTGGTGGTCGCGCACCACGTGGCAGACGTCCTGGCAGAGGAAGCATTCAATACATTTGCGGAACTCCTGCACCCGGTCCATATCTTCCTGATACATTTTCCAGTCCGTTTTCGGCTTGGGAGAGAATGGCGGAATCTTTTTATTGACGCGGTAATTCCATGAGACGTCGGTCACCAGGTCTTTGATAATGGGGAAAGACTTCATGGGATAGACGGTGATGGGCTTGTCCGTGGGCAGCGCGTCCATGCGGGTTTTGCAGGTGAGCCGCGGTTTGCCATTGACTTCCGCGGAGCAGGAGCCACACTTGCCGGCCTTGCAGTTCCAGCGCACGGCCAGGTCAGGTTCCAGGTTGGCCTGGACGTAATGCAGCGCGTCAAGCACCACCATTCCTGGTGCGATAGGGACGGTGTATTGCTTTGCCGCTCCGGCTTCTTGTGTTCCCCGGAACACTTCCAGGATCGCGTCCGCCATGGTTCCTCCTCTGATTTGGATGCCCTGCGCTTTGCTCGATTTATTTTTCTTCCGCCAATAGTTCATTCAGTTCGCCCGGAATGGCATCGACCGGAATCTGTTGAAGCTTCATGAGGTCGCCATCGCGCGTAATAAGGTTGTGCTGTTTGCCCCAGACTTGTTCGTCCAACTTGGGGAAGTCAATGCGGCTGTGGGCACCGCGGCTTTCCTTTCGAGCCATCGCACTTCGGGTCACGGCTTCGGAAACCGTCAGCATCGATTTGAGATCGCGTGAGAGGTGCCAACCGGGATTGAAGAGCCGCGAGCCTTCCACGCGGACCTGCGCGGAACGCGCTTTCAACTTTCCCAGATCATCCATCGCTTTATTCATGTCTTCTTCCATGCGGAAGATTCCCACCAGGTTCTGCATGGTTTCCTGGAGATCGCGATGGACGGTGTAAGGGTTCTCGCCCTCACCGCGATCGAACGGTGCCAGCATGTCGCGTTCAGCTTCGGCGATCTGGCTATCGTCGATGGAAGCGGCGGATGCTTTGTCGGCATAAGCGGCAGCGCCCAGACCAGCGCGCCTGCCAAATACGAGCAAGTCAGACAGCGAATTCCCGCCCAGGCGGTTCGCGCCATGCAGGCCGGCAGCAGCTTCACCGGCAGCAAACAGGCCGGGCAAAGAAGACGCTGCAGTCTCGGCTTCAACACGAATTCCTCCCATCATGTAATGGCAGGTTGGACCAACTTCCATTGGGCCCTTGGTGATATCCACGTCAGCCAGTTCCTTGAACTGGTGATACATGCTGGGCAGCTTCTGCTTTACGTATTCGGCAGGCTTGTGGGAAATATCCAGATAAGCGCCGCCGTGCTCACTGCCCCGGCCCTCGCGAACTTCGG
>DATCAX010000534.1:0-2156 GCA_036512375.1 Candidatus Angelobacter sp.
GGCAGGAGAAAAATGGTCAGGCCGATAAAAATGAAGTACAAAATCTGCCCGAAGCTAGCCGCGGCGATTGACAGCGTATTGGCTTTTACCCCGTAATGTCTTACGCGATCGACAGGCGGCGCCAGGTGCTGATAGTAAAAAGCTTTCCGACGCGCACGGTTGAGCTTGAGCTCCTTACTGCCGCCCGTAAGCCCGTGAAACGCCTTGAATACTTTGTCCCATTCAGCACGCATCAACTTAAAATATTGCACCGATCGCCGCATAGGCAGTTGGTGGGTCAAAACGCCCAGCGACATATAAATCAGCACCGCCGACAGCATTTGCCAGGAAAGAAAGCCAAGATAGATTAGGCAGGCAGCCAGAATCGCAAATTGTGTTCCCATGACCGAAAGGTTGCCAATGGCCAGTGTTACTGCCGGTATGTCCTCTGTGATGATCGCATGCAGCCGGTGGTGACCCACCTCTTCGAGAATGCGGTAAGGGGCAGCCAGGATTTGGCGAGACAAATTCATGCGCATATGCCGGCCGGCCTCCGCGGTCAGGTGCGCCAGCAGAATCTGGGAAACAAACCCAAAGACCGGAACACCAACACAGAGCAAAACAAATTCCCACACCACCTCAGCTCTTATCGGGCCGCCGTTCAGAAGGGAATTAATGACCGCTATCAAAACGGTCCCCCCGAGACCGGCAATCAAACCGCAAACCGTTGCAAAAACAATCCTGGCGCGTGATCCCGGCACGCTCTTTGACCAATCAAAAAATACACGAACAACTTGTACCAGATCGTGCATCACCAATCCTCTTTTTCTGCTCAGCTAAAGCTGTTGACCGCTGGATGCCTGCACGCAATTCGCCAGCGATCAGTTTTGAGTTTCCGGGTTTCTGTGAGAATGGGGCCAGGGGACGCAGAACGGAAACCTTGAGGCCACCCGACTCACAGATCATCGAATGAATACCTAGGTTTCAGCTTCTCCCCTCATAGACCTCCGGTCATTTCTCCACCCGGGACGCATTAATATGACCCGCCAGCGCCGCGATTGTCGGCCGCTGGAAAAAGAGAGCGAGCAGCGGCACACCTGTCGGATAATCCTTTTGGATCCGGGTGATCAATCGGGTGGCCAGGAGAGAATCACCGCCGAGTGAAAAGAAGTTGTCATGGACTCCGATAGGATTCACGTTGAGCATGTGAGTCCACAACACAGCCAAATATTGCTCCACGTCCGACCGGAGAGGATTAAAATCCGGCCCTCGTTCCTGGACAATCATTTCCGGTGGCGGCAACGCGCGGTAGTTGCGCTTGCCGTTGGCGCTGATGGGCATCTCCGGGATTTGGACGACCAGCGCCGGGACCATATATTCGGGAAGCTTTTTCGCCAGATACTCACGATACTCATTGGCCGACCGCTTATCGGCGGTGACCACATAACCGATCAACCGGGGAACTTCACCGGAACCTGTATTAAGAACGACTGCAGCATCCAGAACGCTCGGATATTCAGCCAAGGCGGCTTCAATTTCGCCTAGTTCGATTCTGAACCCCCGATTTTTTACCTGGCGATCCATGCGCCCCATAAACTCGATAAAGCCGTCAGCGGCAAAGCGCCCGCCATCGCCACTGCGGTACATGCGCGCACCTTCGACGTGGGAGAACGGATCGGGCAGGAATTTTTGGGCTGTGAATTGCGAATTGTCGAGGTAGCCGCGGCCCACATTCGGCCCCCCAATGTATATCTCTCCGAAGACGCCCATCGGAGCCGGTTCCATTTCTATATCCAAAATATAGATACTGGTTCCACTGAGAGGCCGTCCAATGGATGGAGACTCACGCGAATCGAGGCGGCAGCAGGTGGCATCGACTGTGCATTCCGTGGGGCCGTAGAGATTAAAACAATGTTCAGGAAGGACGCTGGAAAGGACCTTCCAGCTTTCTTCCGGCACCCCCTCACCTCCCAGCAACAGGGTGAGATCGAGCTGCTTTTCGATCAGGCCGCTCTCGACCATGATTTGCGCCTGAGTTGGCGTGCAATCGAGCACGTCCAATCCCATTTCATTTGCGAAGGCCAGCAATTCCTCTCCGTTGCGGCGGACATCTTCTGAAACGATGCAAAGGGTGTGTCCGATCATCAACGCCAGCAACTGCTTGACAGAGGCATCAA
>DATCAX010000535.1:0-8170 GCA_036512375.1 Candidatus Angelobacter sp.
CGCGTGACGGTGGCGGCGCCAACTTCAGCAACTGCTCTGATCTCACGCAGCCCGGTATTGCGTCGATCGTGAACTTTCTCCAGTCGCTACCCAAACCTGTCGCTCCGAATTGCCAGCAGGGACGTTTCTATGGACTGAACAATGTTTCTCCGCAGTTCAATGAAGACGGCACGCTCGCGGCTTTGAGCGCCAATTTCCCGCCCAGCAACATCCCCCACATTGGCGATCAGCTAATGCAGAAGGGCATTTCCTTTGTCTATTACGGCGGCCATTGGGACCGCGCTGTGGCCCACCAGCCGAACGCTTATTGCAACATCTGCAATCCGTTCCAATATGCCAATGACATCATGTCTGATCCGGTGAAGCGCGCGGCGCACATTCAGGACACCACTGACCTGCATGAAGCCATCAAGACCGGCACGCTGCCGGCCATCGCATTTGCCAAGCCAGACGGCATTGCCGACGGTCATCCGGCTTCCTCAAAGCTCGATATCTTTGAAGGTTTTGTGGCGAAGATAGTCAACGAACTGCAGGACAACCGCCAGCTGTGGGAAGAGACTGCCGTATTTGTCACGTTTGACGAAGGCGGTGGTTTCTATGACTCCGGCTACATCCAGCCGCTGGATTTCTTCGGCGACGGGCCGCGCATTCCGATGATTGTGGTTTCGAAGTTCTCGCGCGGCGGAAAGATTTCTCACACTTATAACGACCACGCTTCGTTGGTGAAGTTCATTGAGAAGAACTGGAGCTTGCATCCCATCACCAATCGCAGCCGTGATAATCTCCCCAACCCGGTAACGTCACGCAGCAATCCTTACGTGCCGCTCAACTCGCCGGCCATTGGCGACATGTTTGATTTATTTAACTTTGACGGGGATGGCAATGACTAGGTAGTTGCTCTGCAATGGAAAGGGCCGCTGGTGGCTAAATCCTGCCGGCGGCCGTTCTGGTCTGTTGGCGCTTTTTATTTTCTGTTCGCGATCACGCGATAATTACGCGCGCTGAGCAGGCCTTCCCATCCGCCGACGGCGAAAGGCAGGATGCGCTCCAGTTTGTGGTGCTCCGTCTTGTGCGCCCAATACATCAGGCCTGCCAGCAGGCCAAAGCTGCCGGCGTTATAAGCGGCAGCGCCCAAGCGGGTCTGCACAAATGGACGCGCGATGGGATTCATCTCAGTAAATCCGGGATAAGCGAGTCCTTTTTGCGTGGAGAGTGCATCGGCAGTGAGCGACACGCCGAGTGTTGCGAGGCCGAGAGTATTGCGAGCGTCAAGAAAGCTATGTGTGCGGGGCTGGGTCTTGAGCTTGATCAGCGCGGCTGGTGGCGCGAGCAGTGGGTGAATGGGCGCCAGACCGTTGTTCGTCAGGAAGGTATTGGGCAGCGCTGATTCGGTGGCAGCGGGCTTTAATTCAGCCGCCGCGGGCGCTAATTCAGCAGCAGAAGCTGGCGGTGCGTCGGGCAGGGCGGTGGCCATCATCGAATTCACATTGGCCGAAGCCGCTGGAGTGTTCGACGACCCACTTGCAGACGAGGTCGAAGCAGGCGTGGAGGAATCTGAAGCGGAAGATGGCGTTGAGGCCGAGGCCGGGGGCAATCCGCGGCCATCCGCGGCTACAGCCGATACTCCGAAATAAGCCAATAACATGGCGGCAATGGCAAGTCTCACCAGTCTCCCCCTGACGTGAGCGCAAACGCTTTACTCTAACGAATGAATGTGGATTTCTAGTAGGAATTCTGAGCGCAAAGATCCCTGCTGGAAATAGGGCCTGCTACCGAGATAAACGGATTAAGGGCCTTACCTGAGATGGAAAAATAAAACTGTGGTAATGAGAAAGAATTGAGAGTGGCTACGGGCCGTGGCGTAGTGGATCGTCGATCCAACAGCCGACGCGCAGCGCGCTGCTCACTCTTCGAGTGTAGAGAGATCACCCACGTCGCGGCCCAATTCCTGCGCCTTCAGCAGGCGGCGGATGATCTTGCCGCTACGCGTTTTGGGCAGCTTGTCAGGAAATGCGATTTCAGCCGGCACGGCGATGGCACCCAGCACGTGCCGCACATGGTCCTTCAATGTCTTTTCCAGTTCCGGCGAGCCGGTGTGGCCGATGCGCAGAATCACGAAAGCCTTGATGTTCTCGCCCTTGATTTCGTCGGGTCGTCCGATGACGGCAGCTTCGGCCACGGCGGGATGGCTGACCAGCGCGCCTTCAACGTCGGCGGTGCCAATGCGATGGCCGGCAACGTTGAGCACATCGTCGGCGCGGCCGACGACGGTGAAATAGCCGTCTTCGTCGCACACGGCGACGTCGCCAGTGGTGTAAGCGTTGGGCACTTTGCCCCAATCTTGTGCGTAGCGTGCGGGGTCGCCATAGACGGTACGGAACATGTGCGGAAACGGCTTGCGGATCACCAGCAGTCCGCCTTTATTGGGCGGCATCTTGTTGCCTTGCTGGTCGACGACTTCAGCCACCACGCCGGGGAGCGCTTTGCCCGCCTTGGCAGGACGCGCGGCCATGATCGGCAGAGTGCCCAGGCACGGGCCACCGGTTTCAGTCTGCCACCAGTTATCGGCCACGAAGGCCGTTGTGCCGTTGCCGCAGAGCACGCGATACGCCCACTGCAAAGCTTCCGGATTCAGCGGCTCACCCGCACAGGTGAAGAGACGCAGGCTGCGGAGGTCGTACTTTTTTGGCAGCTCGTCGCCATGGCGCATGAACATACGGACGGCCGTGGGCGCGGTGAATGCCACGGACACGCGATATTTCTCCACCAGCTCCCAGACGATGCCCGGATTGGGATAATCGATGGCGCCTTCGCGGAACAGCGTGGTCACGCCCGCAAGCAGCGGCGCGTAAACGATATAAGAATGACCCACGACCCAGCCGATATCAGAGGTGCAAAAGAAAACATCGTCGTCGCGGATGTCCCAGAAACGCGTCATGTGATAGTGAATGCCCACGGCGTAACCGCCGTGCACGTGAACCACGCCCTTGGGCTTGCCGGTGGTTCCGCTGGTATAGAGGATGTAAAGTGGATCTTCGGAATCCATTACTTCGGGCAGACACTCGGCTTTCTGCGCCTGCACCAGTTCGTTGAAATCAACTTCGCGCTCTGTAAGTTCGATCATCGGCTTCACGCGCCGCAGCACCACAACTTTTTCCACCAGCGCCAGGCCATCGATCGACTCCTGCACAATTGCGCGTAACGGCACCTGTTTGCCGCGCCGGTACGTCACGTCGGCTGTCAGGATCACGCGCGCTTGCGCGTCTTCGATCCGGCTGCGTAGCGCTCCCACGCTGAAGCCTGCATAGACCACCGAATGCACCGCGCCAATCCGCGCGCACGCCAGCATGGACACCACGCCCTCAAGGCAAAGCGGCATGTAGACAATGACGCGATCGCCCTTCTTCACTCCCAGTTGCTTCAGCGCGTTCGCCGTCCGGCCAACAAAATCCAGCAACTGGCCATAGGTAATCTGCCGCTCCGTTCCGTCTTCACCCACCCAGATATATGCGACTTTATTTTTGCGGCCCGATTTCACCTGGCGATCAAGGCAATTGTGAGTAATGTTGAACTTGCCGCCCTGGAACCACTCAAACGTCGGATACTTCCATTCAAACACTTTGGTCCAGGGCTGAAACCATTCCAGTTCGTTCGCGGCTGCGGCCCAGAACGCTTCCGGATCTTCGATTGATCGCTTGTATTCCGCGGCGTAATCTTTCAGGCGGGCGTTCTCGACCAGGGATTTTGGCGGAAGCAGTTCGTTTTCCGAATGTAAGAGCTGTTCAATTCCGCCGTCCGGCTGCGCCGATGTTGACATGACTGCTCCTTCGCTATGCGCCGTCATTGTACGCCCGGCGTTGATTTGAGACGTAGCAATGCTACGTCTCTACGGCGGCTGTGTTATTCCCCTTAGAATTGTCGTCCGATTTGAAAATGGGATTTTGGGTTTATCCGCGATCATCCGCGCAAATCGCGGTAAGCAATTCCTGATCAGTGTCAATCAGTGCAAATCAGTGGTGAGCCTTTTGCGTTATTCGAACTGCTTCCTAAACTCAGTCATCTGCTGTTTCAGTTCGGCAACTTCGGATTGCAGGGTTGCGACCTGCGCTTCCAGGTGCGCCACTCGTTCGTTGTCATCGGTAACGCTGCCGGAATACGCCATCTCTGCGGGCGGCTCCCATGCTTCCACGTCGCCGGAGAGCAGATGCGCATAGCGGATTTCTTTTGTTCCCGGCCTGCGTCCCAGGGCTTTGGCCAGCGGAGGCTCGCGCCGCATGAGCTGTTGCAGGCCGGATAGCACTTCGTCCAGGTCTTCAAAGCGATGCATGCGCTCACCGCGACCGCGCAGCTCGCCGGGCGTCTGCGGCCCGCGCAGCAAAAGCACGCACAGGATTGCCGTCTCAGGCCGGGTAAAGTTAAACACCTCCTGCAGGCGATGTTCATACTTGGTGACGCGTCCGTCAGCGCCGCTGGCTGGACCGGCCAGCCGCTTGTCGCTCAAGTTGCGCAACGCCAGGCGGACTGTCTCTTCATCAAAGTTCGTGACGGGCTCACGATTGTTCTTCTGGTTGCAGGCGTTGATCAGAGCATTCAGAGAGAGTGGGTAGTAATCTGGAGTGGTGATGTCTTTCTCCAGCAGCGCACCCAGCACCCGGGCTTCAGCGGGATTTAGAACAATATTCACGGTAACAATTTATCAGGAGCGGCAACAGTAGCGCCTTATCATCCTAATCAGTCCAAATATTCAAGAACGAATGCTGTAACGAAACGCCGGAGATTGTCACTAACCAGGAGAAGGACTAACTTTGGCTTTTAACGGGACAGGCTTGAAACGCGCTTGTCCGCACTGGGAAAAACCTGAAAGTTGCCTTTGTTCAGAAACACTGCTCCGGAGGTACCAGATGATAGAAACAGAAAAGCACGAACACGCAATGACGCAAAAAGCATTGGATACGCTAGCCAAATGGGGTAAAGATCCCAGCACCGACGGCGGAGAGAATATTGCATTTTCCGTGTCTCGTGAGGGGGCTCCCGGCGACGCATTCCTCGGGACCGGAGACTGCACGCCCTTCACTGCTAGCGGCAAGCGGGGCGTTCTGCATGGTCAACCACCCGGATCTACTGGGGCGCCTACAGCGTATGTGATCGATTTCAGCGGAAGTTCGCCGGCCGTTAACCAGCTTCCGTTTACATTCTCATTTGACTTGAATACCGGCAAAGTCGCGCTCAGTGGGGCATTTCCTGGCACATCACCAAATCTGAATTTTTCCGTTGAATATTTCAAGCAGTTTGACGGGAACGGTGGCGAGAACATCCTGTTCTATTCAGAGAAGAGCTCTGATAACGCGGGATATGTAATCGCGCTTCAGTTGGTAGCCGCGTCCTGATCAGGGAGCGAGTGCTGTTTCACACCCAAGCTGCTTGCATTCACGACCATGGCAGGCGAGCACCTTGTTTTTGTTTCCGCAACGGGTTCGGACCCGGGCGAACTCTGCAGCATGAAAGGAAAGGATTATGGCGAATCTCGGAACTGGCGTGATCGCAAGGTATGGTAACTGGTATCGCGGCGACGACGACTTCTTCACTCACTGTCTGATCCTCGCAAACGGCGAGTGCTGGCTCCTGGGGCAGGGCCTACAGCAAGTCACCCTTCGTGTGTTCAAAGCGCCCGTCTCGAAGTTCAAGCAGTTAAAGGCCGCGCTTGCCTCCATTCCAGCCGGATGGCCTGGCGCAAGCTATGGCGGTTACAACTTCATTACCGATGCAGAATCGTCGAGCGCGAGTGAAATCGCAGTATATGGCAAGCAGGCCGGCGGCTCATTGGCTGGGTATTTTGTGCCACCCGCCGGTTCTACTGTGGAAACGCTGGTGAAGGCCATCGCCCGTATTGACGCCTGACCAAATTTCGAGAAAAGGGCCGATCTAGCCAGACTTTTATGCTGAAATTGCCGACTGACTTCGTTTGGCATGGCACGCAAGTGCTTGAAACGTGATGGCCAGGGATGCAATCGACACCGCCGCCAGCCTTTTCAGGGCTGCGCTCTACCGGCTCAGCCACCTCGCCATTTCCGGTAGGCTAAAGACGTGGAAAGGGCGGCCCAGAGTTCCATGGCCTATTCGACCCCGCCCATTGCTAAGCCAAGCTAAGGCAGTGCGGCTGCTGCCATCCATGTGATCCCGCGCACTGCTTTATAATAAGAGGTTACCTCACACTACTAAGGCTCAATCTGGGTAATTGTGGCTGCGAGGCCGCACAGGGATAATTCATGGCTACAACAATTGAACTTGGAGTTCAGGAAAAAGCAGCGCGCACGCCTCAACCCGGCCGCAAGGTCAACGATTTCAGCATTCAGGTTGCCACGGTGAACGGGTCGGGCTCGCAGTCAGCCAACACCGTGCTGCTGCGCAGCATTTTCCAGATGGGCGTTCCGGTCTCCGGCAAGAACCTTTTTCCTTCGAACATTGCCGGCTTGCCCACGTGGTATACGATCCGCGCCAGCCAGCAGGGCTATATAGCGCGCAAAAAGGAAATCGATTTTCTGGTGGCGATGAACGCTGAGACGGCGCAGGAAGATGTGATGTCCCTGCCAGCCGGGGCGGCGTGCGTGTACGATGAGCCGCTGAAACTTTCAGGTCTCCGCACGGACATTACCTTCTATTCGGTACCCTTTGACAAACTGGTCGCGCCGGTTTGCCCGGAGGCCAAGCTGCGCCGGCTGGTCAAGAATATGCTCTATGTGGGCGTGGTGGATGCGCTGCTGGGCATCGATACGGGCGAATCAGAGAAGGCGCTGGTCAAGCACTTTGCCAAAAAGAAAAAAGCGGCTGAGCTGAATACCGCAGCCATCCGCGCCGGATATGACTATGCCATTGCCACCTTCACCAAGCAAGACCCGTTCTGGGTGGAGCGCATGAATGCGAACCAGGGCAAGATCATTGTGGACGGCAACGCCGCTGCGGCACTGGGCTGCATGTTTGCCGGCGTGACTGTTGTGACGTGGTATCCGATCACGCCCTCAAGTTCGCTGGTGGAAACGTTGATCGATTACCTAAAGGAATATCGCATTGGCCCGGATGGAAAAGCGACATTTGCTGTGGTCCAGGCTGAAGACGAGCTGGCTGCCGCAGGCATGGTACTGGGAGCCGGATGGGCGGGCGCCCGATCCATGACTTCCACCTCCGGCCCGGGGATTTCGCTCATGGCGGAATTCATTGGCCTGGGTTATTACACGGAGCTGCCCGGAGTGTTTTTCGATATTCAACGTGTCGGCCCTTCAACTGGCTTGCCGACGCGCACTATGCAGGGTGACGTGCTTTCCTGCGCGTTCCTCTCCCATGGCGACACCAAGCACATCCTGCTGCTTCCATCGTCGGTGGAAGAGTGCTTCAACATGGCGATTGAAGCCTTCGATCTGGCTGAACAATTCCAAACCCCGATTTTCGTGCTCTCCGATCTCGACCTGGGCATGAATAACTGGATGGCGCATCCATTTACCTATCCAGAGAAGCCGATTGCACGCGGCAAAGTTCTCAATGCCGACGACCTGACGCGCCTGGGCGGTTTCGCCCGCTATAAAGATGTTGACGGCGACGGCATTCCGTATCGCACGTTGCCGGGAACCCCACATCCGGCGGCGGCATATTTCACACGCGGCAGCGGACACAATGAGAAAGCCCAGTACAGCGAGCGTCCGAATGACTACGTAAACAACATGGACCGCCTGGCGCGCAAGTTTGAAACAGCGCGCAAGTTTGTTCCGGCGCCGGTGCAAGAAGTCAGCGGAACGTCGAAGGTAGGCATTATTGCTTACGGCACCACCCACTGGGCGCTCACTGAGTCATGCGATCAGTTGCTCACAGAGCACAATCTGGCCATGGACTACCTGCGCGTGCGAGCTTATCCGTTCACTCAGGACGTGCACGACTTTATCAAGAACCATGATCACGTTTACGTGGTGGAACAAAACCGGGACGCACAGATGTTCCAGCTCATCAAGCTCGATATAGCGGCTGACCAGGTGACTAAGCTCCGCAGCGTGGTCCACTACAACGGGCTGCCCATTGATGCCCGCTCCGTCACTGACGCTATCGTTTATCAGGAGACCAGTTCTCACGAGACCAGTTCCCAGGAGGCCAAGTAATGTCCGCTACCACCACACCCAAGCCGGGT
>DATCAX010000536.1:0-2919 GCA_036512375.1 Candidatus Angelobacter sp.
TGCACTCAATGACTTGTTGTCTGTGGTGAAATCATGCAGCAACTTCAACTGGTTTTGCAGGGCGAAGATAGCTACTGGCCGGCCCAGTTCGGCCGCATTCAGGAATTTAAGCAGCTGGTCGCGAGCATAAGCATGTTCGGAAAACTCGCCGTTGACGGTATCAAACAGGATCACGTTCAGACTATTGGACTGGAACTTTGGCGCGTTCGTTACCACCGACGGCGGAAGTTGTGCCTGTACTGCAGGTGTCGGCCCGCCGCCCGGATGCTCAAAGTTGAAGCCGCTGATCTTTTGCGGCTTTCCATCCTCAAACAGGGTAAAGTCGGCAGCTTTCAAATCAGGCACCGGCTGGCCCTTGCTGTCGACGGCCACCACATCCACCACTACCAACCTTGTATTCGTGCGCAGCGTAAGAGGCGATTGAGTGGTGTCTGAAGCAGGTTGTTGCGAGGCGGCCTGCGGATCAGCGGCATTGGATTGGGAATAGGCTCCCGGGAAACTCAGCGCAACACAAGATAGTGCGAGGGTACGGCACGGCATAGTCCAACGCATGGGTTAACCTCTGGAACTCTAGAGGCGCTTCGCACTGCCCCTGTTCGGGCCATTCTAGCCTCTTCCTCTATAAATGCAACCAGCTTGGAGCAGCCTTATTAAAGCTTTACCTTCATCCGTGCGTTCGGGCGCGCCAAAAGCAGAGTCGCTGGAAATTGCCGATAAATAAGAGATTTGGCGAGGACAACCCGGAGGAATCGGGTGCTCTCCTACTTTGTTAGACAAATAGGGGCCGGGCGGGCGGAGCTACGTCAGAGCCAGAAATCTGACCTCGTCCGGGACGAATTTTTCGGCGCATGTGAACGTAACTTTATGATCCAAGGGGGGCTCACTGTGATCTCTACTCGCGTTTTTCTGGCTGCAGCTCTCCTCGTCGCATCCGCAAGTGTCGCGTCCGGGCAAACCTGTACTGCTTCGGTCGACAAAACCGTAAACATCTGCTCCCCGACGAGCGGCGCCACCGTAAGTTCTCCGGTGACTTTTTCCGCGGCCGCCCAGGACACGTCTCATCCGGTCACCACGATGATTATGTATATCGATTCGGTGAAGAAAGCCCAGAGTTCAAGCGCATCGCTAAGCGCCATTCTCTCTCTGCCGGCTGGGAAGCATGCCATCGTAATTCGCGCTTGGGATTCGACTGGTTTCTTCTTCTCCTCCTCAGAGAACATTACTGTCTCTGCTGCACCGACTCCAACGCCAACTCCGACCCCTACGCCCACACCGACTCCAACGCCAACGCCAACGCCGACACCCACCCCAACGCCGACACCTACCCCAACTCCGACACCTACTCCGCCGTCCGGAATCGCCGCGGTGAATCACGTTGTTTTCGTCTTACAGGAAAACCGCAGCTTTGACAGCTATTTCGGCATGCTCAATCCGTATCGCTCGGCGCACGGCTGGAACATCGGCGACGATCAGCGCCAATATGACGTGGACGGCATCGATGACAAACTGGCCACAATTTCCAACAAGGATGATGAAGGCCAGGTGTTTCCGCTGTTCCACACCACCAGCAGCTGTCTTGACGACATGAGTTCGGCATGGCTGGAAAGCTTTGGAGATGTGAGCCGATTTGATTTCACCACCACGCGACAAATCCTGATGGATGGTTTTGTTCACACGGCGGAGGGATTTGCAAAATCCGGCAGCGGGAGCGGTGCGTTTACTGATCTCGCCGGCCAGCGCGCCATGGCTTATTACCAAGATACGAGCACCACCGGCGCAGACGAATTAAATTATTACTACTTTATGGCCTCGCAGTTTGCGCTGTCTGACCGCTGGTTCTCGCCTGTGGCTAGCAAGACGATTCCCAACCGGCTGGCCACGATGTCCGGCGGCACCACGCAGGGATACGTTTTTGATCCCGGCAATGACGATCATGCACCCCAACTCGTCGCGAAGACCATATTCCAGTTGCTGGATGAGAACAAAATTTCCTGGAAGCTTTATTACTCGACCACCAACGCCAACGGCAGCCCGTCCACTACATTCACGTATTTCACCTATAGCGGTAAGTATATTTTCAAGAACGCCAGCGGTGTTGTAACGGTTGACTCAACCCATATTGCGCCGCTCAGCCAGTACTTCACTGACGCACAGAACAACACCCTGCCGGCGTTCTCTTATGTTGAAGCCAACTTTGGCCATGGTGACGAACACCCTGGCTCCGGGCAGTCCATTCTTGCGGGTCAGGCCCAGATTTCAAACATCATCAACTCACTCATGGCCAGCCCGTCATGGTCAGACTCGGTTTTGTTCTTCACCTTCGATGAAGGCGGCGGACCTTATGATCACGTGCCGCCCGTTCCCAGCCACACCAACCAGAATACAAGCGCCGCGCTGGCGGGTCTGGAAGGCGACATTGCGCCAATTGCAGTCAATCCTGATGGTTTTCTGCCCTGCTCGCCAACCACTGCAGGCGTTTACACCAATCATTGCGACCTGCGTCCGGTTAGCCCCGGAGCGCATCCGGCTGACGCGGCAGCTGCCGGACACTCCGGCTTTGGCGCGCAGCTCGGGTTCCGTGTGCCCAACATGATCGTTTCACCGTTCGCGCGCCGTCACTACGTGGGGCACACGGCCATGGACCATACTGCCGTAATCCATTTTGTGGAACAGCGCTTCAATCTGCCGGCGTTAACTAATCGTGACGCTGCCCAACCCAACCTGCTCGACTTCTTTGACTTCACCGGGAAGCCCTGGGCCACGCCACCGACTGGCATTCCAGCACCTCCGGGCGTGGGTTCAACCTGCCATCCCACAACGATGCAATAGCCTGCGCAACGCTGGATCGTATGCTATGCATCCAGGCTTTCTCAACGCCTTGGCGGCGTTAGCGCTTTGCCGGAACCTTTGCCTGCGCTA
>DATCAX010000537.1:0-2428 GCA_036512375.1 Candidatus Angelobacter sp.
CCTTCTTGCTGGTTATCGTCGCCGCGCATTCACTCGTCTCCTTCGTCTTCCTTCACTCAGACGAGATCTCTTTATTTAAAGTTGCAGTGAATCGGTATTTTTCAACAAGCTGCTAGAGGTTAGCGCGCCCAAAAGAGTCGCTAAGGAGCCTGCGTTCGATGTTTCACTGGTCGCTGTGATTTCTCGGAACCGATGAGCTTCGATTGGCAATGCATATGCGGAATGGTGTCATTCGCCCAGATGACCTCGTTACTCCGTTGCGGCTTATGCCGGTCGTGTGGTTTCCATACAATTATTTTTAGTCTTTGGTTTTGATAACGCCTTCGACAATCGTAAATATGTTGAAAGTTCTAATTCGGCGGGCAAGGGAGAGGATGGGCTTAGGGCGAGAGCGCCAAGCAAATGAGAAAGGACTAAAATATGCCGCAACCGAGAGTAATTAAGTCCGTTGAACTTCCGCACGATCCAGATAAAGCCAGGCAGGTTATTGCCGATCTAAAGCTCTTGGCCGCCCAACACGAGGGCGCGAAGGTTGTGGCCAATAACTGTGAAGCCAAAATTTTTCAGCCGCAGGGAGAAGCTCTCGCAGAGGATGAGGCGAGCACTAAGACTCTAAGTCGGCAAAGTTAAGACGGGGCGATCCGCAGGCTGGCGAAGAGGAAATAGATTCGTTCACTAACTGAACGAGCTCGGCCGCGGTTTCAGCTATTGCGGCGCGCAATGGAGACACACAGTCAGGGAGCCAGAAATATTTACCAAGAACTCTGTCCCTCCAGGATATTGCGCGAGCTTGCCTTTTAGCGATGTGACATCCATCGCCGAGAAGGAACGCTGGTGTACAATCCCGCTGCTTGGGAGATCCTGGCTCAGGAGGAAAACCATGAACGTCATACGCGATTCAATTTGTACCGGGCTCATGGGATGTATTCTGATCATGCCACTGAACGATGTCGCCGCCTATCCGCGGCCAGCCACGCCTTCGAATCTCAGTTCGATCAAACAGCAAGTGCAGCAGATTGGCGTTGGCGCCGAGGTGAAGCTAAAGCTGGCCGGAGGCGAGAAGGTACGCGGTAATATCCAGGCGGTGGATGATCAGGGTTTCGTTCTGGATAGCGGGCAGCAAGCGTCACACCGCCGCATAAATTACGACCAAGTAGCGCGAGTGACGTTGGCGAGCCTCGTTTATCGAGCTCCTGGTGTACCTGATCCAATTGCCGCTAGCCGAGTTGTGTTGGGCCTCGGCGCTGGCCATCATATCGTGGTGAAGACTACCGAGGGCAAGGAATACCACGGAAATATCCAGGTGATTGGCGAAGACCACTTCGTAATAGTGCCGGACCACCAGACTGGCTCAGTCCAAATTGCCTACACCCAGGTTCGTTATGTCGAACAGAACCTCAGCAAGGCAGCGAAAATTACTATCGTGGTGGGTGTCATTCTCGTTGTGGCCGTCGTCGTTACAGTGGTTGTAGTCAAAGTGGGCTGCAAAGGTTACTGCTGACTGATCACACGCCAACCGGATGACTGAATTTCAAGTTTCACATTACGCGACTTATGAGGAGTTAGCTCGCCGTTCCGGGCCGATTACCGGTGGTAAGGCAATTTCGCAACAAACTCTAGGTGCGACCCTCAGTTCGCGCTCTTCTCTGGCTTCCACTTATTCAAAAACACCAACACATCTTCTGTTGCCATCGACCGCGCCGCCTCAAACTCCCCGTGCTTTTGGCTGAACAGCACTTTGCCGTCGCTCTCCAGCACCGCCGATGCTGGCACGCCCCTCTGCAGCGGGACCCCATACTTGTCCGCAATGGCTAGATTCTTGTCGAACTCCCCGATGTTCACGTGCACCACCACAAAATTCTTGTTCAGCGTCGGCTCAATTTCTAGGCTCTGGAACGCCGCGTCGAGCACGTGGCAGTCGTAGCACCAGTTTCCGCCGAAAACCAGAATCACGCGCCGGTGCGTCTTCGCGGCATTCGTGACTGCTTCCGCAATTTCCGCCTTTGCATCAACATTCGCTGGATAGATGTCCCGTTTCTCCGTAGGCTTGGCTAGCGGTGTCTTGCCTTGTGTACTCCCAAGGGGTGCGCTGACCGCCATGGTCAACAGCAAAAAGGAAAGTGTGCTGTAGGTTCGTCCTTGCATCTCGACTCACCTCGTGACTTTCAGTCTAGGAGATGCTTCAGCTCCTCACAAGACCCATTGGACGATTGACAGCGGTAACCGGACAAATGCCCCGTGGTTCCCCCCTAGATGCCCCCGTTCTGGGAAACGTTCGGGTTATTCAAACTGACCCATTGTCCGATCTGGGAGCCCTGCGAGGTGGGCCGAGAGTAGAGTGCACGTCATTTTCGGGGCCGACGAATATGATGGCTCAAAACGTCTGACAACGCGACCGCCCATTCCCGAAGTCTTGGGAAAATGATCC
>DATCAX010000538.1:0-3874 GCA_036512375.1 Candidatus Angelobacter sp.
GGGACCGCGCAGTTCCAGATCAAGCTCGGCGATCTCAAAACCATCCTGCGTGCGCACCATTTCATTGAGGCGGCGCTCGGCTTCCGACGAGACTTTGCCGCCGGTCATCAGCACGCAATAGGACTTGGCTGCGCCGCGCCCAATGCGTCCGCGCAGTTGGTGGAGCTGGGAAAGACCGAAGCGCTCCGCGTGTTCTACCACCATCACCGTAGCATTGGGCACATCCACGCCAACTTCAATCACCGTGGTGGAAACCAGGACATCAATTTCGCCGGCCTTGAAGAGGCGCATGGTCAGTTCTTTTTGTTCCGGAGTCAGGCGGCCATGCAGCAGACCGACATGCAGGTCTTTAAAAATTTTCTTGCGCAGCTCGTCATACATGTGAAGCGCGGCCTTCAGGCCTGTCTTTGATTGAGAACCCCCGGAACGCGCGCCTGCCGGCTCAGCAGCGAATTCCATTTCCTGCTGCTCTGCCGGAGCGCCCTCGATCACCGGATAGACGATATACGCCTGTCGTCCCATCTTGGCTTGTTTGCGAACAAAATCCCAGACCTCGTCGGCGCGCTGGTCGGAAATTTTGCGCGTGGTGATGGGCGTGCGTCCGGGCGGCATCTCGTCGAGTATGCTGGTATCAAGATCGCCATATAGTGTGAGCGCAAGCGTGCGCGGGATAGGCGTCGCGGTCATCACCAGCGTGTCGGGCTCGACATCGCCTTTTTTCATCAGCTTGAAGCGCTGTATCACGCCGAAGCGGTGCTGTTCATCGACGATGACGAAGCCAAGGTTGCGGAATTCAACTTTTTCCTGGATCAACGCATGCGTTCCAATGATCAGATGCACGTCACCGCGCGCGATGTGGCGGCGGGCGCTGCGTTTCAAGTCTTCATCCAGCGAACCAGTAAGCAATAAGACGCGATAGCCAGCGACGTCCTCCAGAATGCGCCGCGCGGAGAAATAGTGCTGCGTGGCCAGGATTTCCGTTGGCGCCATGAGCGCCACTTGATAGCCGTTCTCAATGGCAATGACCGCCGCCTGCAGCGCGACGATCGTCTTGCCCGAGCCTACGTCGCCCTGAAGGAGCCGCCGCATGGGCGAAGGCTGCTGCATGTCCTGCGCAATTTCGCCGAGCACACGCTTCTGCGCGCCCGTGGGTTTGAAGGGCAGAGTTTTCTTCAACGCCTGGCGTACGCTTTCCGTCAGGGCGAAGGGAATTCCGGGACGCTCGCGCATCTTACGCCGTTTCAATTCCAGCCCTACTTCAAGGAAGAACAATTCTTCAAAAATCAGCCGCTTGTGCGCCGGGGTGCTGTGATTTTGCAGGTCGGCAAAGGCTTCGCCTTCAGGCGGAAAATGGACTTGCGCAAAGGCCGGCCGACGGTCCAGCAGTTTCAGTCGGCGGGAAATCGCCGGCGGAATGCCATCGGGAATGTCCGCAGCCAGGCTTTCCAGAGCGCCATAAATGATGCGACGGAACCAGCGCGAAGTGAGCTTGGTATTGGCCGCGGATTCATAGATCGGCACGATGCGACCGACCTCAAGCGATTCGATATCTTTTGCGCTCTCCAGATCAAGCTCGCCTTCGCCTCCGCCGTCCAGAAGTTCAAACTGCGGCTGGTTGATCTGCAGGCCGCGGCTTTTCCATCCTTCTTCCACCTTGCCATACAGCGCCACAAGCTGGCCGGGCTTGAAGCGGTCGCGCAGGTATTCGCCATGAAACCAGATGCACTTAAGCGTGGAGCGTCCCTGGCCGGCAACAAGTTCAAAAATGGGCATGCCATTGCGCGTACGAAAAACAGCCGAGTTGCGCACTTCAGCGATAACTGTGGCCATCTCTCCGGCGCGCAGTTCGCCGATGCCGCGCGGGTTCAGCCGGTCTTCATAGCGGAAAGGCAGGTAATAGAGCAGGTCTTCGACCGTGGCAATTTGCTTCTGCGCCAGCCATTCGGCAATGCGCGGGCCAACGCCTTTCACGAATTTTACTTCTGTGTTGAGGTCCAGCACTCAGATGATGATAAATGGGAGGCCGTATCGGATCGGAGTCTTTGCCGCTTTGCGGTAAATCATGTTTGTTCTTCGCGAAAAACGCGTTTATGGCAAAATGAGCACATGGGACAGCGGCCAGACTTTTTGAAGCGCCATACGCTTTTCTCTTCCATCTGTTTTCTGTTTGCGATGGAAACTGGTGGGCATATTTTGTGGCTGCGGGGTGTTATTCCAGATAGCAACGCGGGCGGAGAAATCCTGTACTTTTATGTGCCACTTGCATGGGTTGTGATAACCATTCTTCTGGTGGGAAGAAAACTCTTGTAAAATCGGCCTCGCGCGCGGCTTGGATCGATGATACTTGAGTCACTCTGAAAGCCTATGACGCCTAAGAAATTCCTTATCTTCGTGATTGTTCTAATAGCTCTCTTAATCGCATGGTAGGCTTTTAGTCAACTTCCGGAGGAACCTGTGACGACCTAGTCTCCTCTGAGCGGGGCATGGAAAAAAAAGATAAAGACGAAGGCCAGGGCAGGCATGCCGGGGTGCTGCGAAGCCCCTCTCTGGCGGCAGGATACGCCGTTGCACTGTTGCTCTCGGGACTGGCTGCCGCCATCGACTTGCTCTTTCCGAATTTCAGTTTAAAAAGCCCATTCTCTTCCTTCTATCTTTCGACCGGTATTGCGGCCTGGTTCGGCGGCTTCAGGGCCGGACTGCTGGCAACTGCGGCGGCAATCGCACTCGTCGAATACTACTTCCTTCCAACGCGTGGGTTTTCAACCGATCCCGATGGCTTGATCAGGATAATTCTTGTCGGATTCACAATGGTGGTGTTTTCCTGGCTCATTGACAACCGTTCCCGCGCGCGACAACGGATTGAGATCGAGCACGAGCGGGCGGAAAGCCAGCAGCGACGCTTCCAGGCCACGTTATCCAGCGCTGCGCGAATCGCGGGCCTGGGCAGCTGGGAATACGACATTGCCAATGATCGGCTGGAGTGGGACGACGAGACTCTTCGCATTTTTGGAATTGCGCGGGAGAACTTTGGCGGCAATGCTGCCGCCTTCTTCGCGCTCGTGCATCCTGAGGACCGCGAGGCACTGAAGGCAATGCAAGTCAAGGCCCGTCCCAGTCACGGAACTACCGAAATGGAATACCGGATTGTCCGTCCTGACGGCGCCGTACGAAACATTCACGACCGGGGCCAGGTTACGCGCTATGAGGCCGGCAAACCAGTCCAAAGCACCGGAATGGTAATGGACGTAACCGAGCAACGGCAGGCTGAAGAATCACTTCGGGTGCAGGCGCACATCCTGGACAATATTGGGCAGGCAGTGATTGCGACCGATATTGAAGCCCGGATCACATACGCCAATCGCCATGCGGGAGAGGTCTACGGCTGGTCTGTCTCAGAAATGCTGGGGCAGAACGCCATGGAGATCTTGGTCCCGCAACCCAGCCGTGAACAGGCGGAGAGAATCATGGCGGGGCTGCACCACGGAGAGAACTGGAGTGGAGAATTCGTCTCCCAGCGCCGTGACCGCAGCGTGTTCCCGGCATTCGTTACGAGTGCTCACTTAACGGACAAGAATGGCAAGTTGACCGGCGTTGTCGGCATATCCACGGACATCACCGAACGCAAGCGCAGCCAGGAAGAACTGCAGGCCAGCGAAGATCGCTGGCGAGCGATCTTCGAGAATTCGGCGGTTGGAATCGCACTCGCCGATGCGCGGGGGACCTTTACCTTGACGAATCGGGCCTATCAGAAGATGGTCGGGTACACGGACGAAGAGCTGCGCTCCATGTCCTACGTTGACCTGACGTATGAGGAAGATCGCGCTGCCAACGCCGATATGGCCAAACAACTATGGCAAGGCAAGCTACAACAGTT
>DATCAX010000539.1:0-2235 GCA_036512375.1 Candidatus Angelobacter sp.
TAAAGGAGTGACAAGCCGAGGTGGCGTAACGCTGGGATCGCGTCCGAGGGATGTGACACGAGAAGACATACGCACAGCGGTGGAAAAGGCCCGGTCAGTGACTCTGCCGGAAGACCGCGAAGTGCTGCATCTGTTGCCTCAGGAATTCATTCTGGATGAGCAATCCGGCGTGCGCGATCCCGCGGGCATGATGGGCCGCCGATTAGAAGTGAATCTGCACATGGTGACCGCCTCCGCCAGCGCGACGCAAAACGTGGTGACCGCGGCAAACCGAGCAGGCCTGCACGTGGACAACATGGTGTACGAAGCGTTGATGTCCGCAGACAGCACGCTGCGTGCCGACGAAAAAGAGCTGGGCGTATGTCTGGCTGATATTGGCGCGGGGTCGACTGACATGATTGTCTATTCCGACGGCATGGTGGCGCATACGGGCGTTGTGCCGGTGGGCGGAGACCATTTCACGAATGATGTGGCCGTCGGGCTGAGGACGCCGCTGGTTTCTGCGGAGAAAATCAAGAAGCAATTTGGACACACCATCAGCAGCCAGGTGGCTGATGGCAATGAGATTGAAGTGCCGGCTGTGGGAGACAGGCCGTCGCGATTGATGCCGCAGAGGTTTCTAGCGGAAATACTAGAGCCGCGCGCGATGGAGCTGTGTGAGCTGATGCGTGACCATCTGAAGCAGGCCGGAGTGCTGGAGCTTTGTCCTGCAGGCGTGGTGCTGACGGGCGGTGGGTCGCGCATGACAGGACTTGCGGAGGTTTGCCAGAAGACGCTGGACCGGCCAATCCGGCTGGCGGTTCCCGAGCCTCCGATTGCAGATATGCCACCACAATTGAGCGAGCCGGAGTTTGCGACAGCGGTGGGACTGGCGATGTATGCGCATCGGACGACCATGGCGAAGATGAATCCGGAACAGGGTTTTGGCCATAAGCTGCGCGCTCTGCTGGCAAAGCTGGGAACGTAGCGCGAAAAGTTGGGTTGGACGGGGGAAGCAGGGCGTCTCAAGAACTGTGAGTCGCAAAATTGAAACGCATAAACCAAGGTGACGAAAGTCGGCGGGACCAAACGGACCAGGAGTGTGATGTATGAGCGATGAGCAAAGAAGAGCGGACGGAGAAGTAAGAATCCAATTCAATGAAGACCCTCGGACAAACGCGAAGATCAAGGTGATCGGCGTGGGCGGCGGAGGCGGGAACGCGGTCAACCGGATGATCTGCGCCGGAGTGGAGGGCGTGGAATTTGTTGTAGCCAACACAGATTTGCAGGCACTGCAGATGTCGCGCGCGCCGGTAAAGATCCAACTGGGCACCAAGCTTACCAACGGACTGGGCGCGGGCGCCAACCCGGAAATGGGACGCCGTGGTGCGCTCGAAGATGCCGACAAGATTATTGAAGCCCTGGAAGGCGCGGACATGGTGTTCGTAACCACCGGCCTGGGCGGAGGCACAGGCACAGGCGCTGCACCGATCATCGCGTCGCTGGCCAGCGAGATGGGCGCTCTCACCGTGGCTGTAGTGACCAAGCCGTTTGCGTTTGAAGGCCGCCGTCGCATGGCGCAGGCTGAACGCGGCCTGGCCGAGCTGATTGACAGCATCGATACCACCATTGTGATTCCCAATGAAAAGCTGCTGGCGGTGGCGCAGAATGCCGGCTTCTTTGAGTCATTCCGCATCGCTGACGACATTCTTCGCCAGGCGGTTCAGGGCATTTCTGACATCATCACGATTCCCGGCATCATCAACCGCGACTTTGCTGACGTAAAGACAATCATGGCCGGCATGGGCTATGCCGTGATGGGAACAGCCGTGGCCAAGGGCGAGCGTCGCGCAACCGACGCGGCGCAGGCGGCGATTTCGTCTCCGCTGCTGGAAGCCGGGGCCATCGACGGCGCAAGGGGAATTTTGATCAACATTACCGGTTCGTCGTCACTCAAGCTGGCGGAGGTGAACGAGGCTTCTACCATTATTCAGTCGGCAGCCCATGAAGATGCCAACATCATCTTTGGCGCGGTGCAGGACGAGAAAATGAAGGACGATCTAAAAATCACGGTTATCGCAACCGGGTTCAAGAATGACGTGCCGGCGCGCAAGGACCGCACTGTCAATGCGGCGCAAGCGGCTATCTCCACGGCTCGAACAGCCTCTGTTTATCAGGTGCAGGCTGCTCCGGCGGCGCCCAGGGTTGTTAATGGAAGCCCGGTAAACGGAAGCCACGCCCAGCATGTTTCGCACG
>DATCAX010000540.1:0-3409 GCA_036512375.1 Candidatus Angelobacter sp.
CGTGGGATCTTCCTGCGCCAGACGGTTCAGCGCGACACCCATTTTTTCCTGGTCGCTCTTGGTCTTGGGTTCGACCGCAACGGAGATGACCGGCGCGGCGAACGTGATCGACTCCAGCAGGATCGGAGACTTTTCTGAACAAATGGTATCGCCCGTGGTGACATTCTTCAGCCCCACGCAGGCGCAGATGTCGCCGGCATAGATTTCGCTGATCTCTTCGCGCTTGTTGGCGTGCATTTTCAGCAGGCGGCCAATGCGCTCGGTCTTGCCCTTGGTGGTGTTCAACACGCTGTCCCCGGTCTTCAAGTGGCCGGAGTACACCCGGACGAATACCAACTGGCCGACAAATGAATCAGCCATGATCTTGAATGCCAGCCCGGAGAACGGCTCGTCGTCGGCCGGCTTGCGCTCCACAACTTTTTCCCGATGATCGGGGTCGTGGCCCTGCGTCGGAGGTATATCCAGAGGCGAAGGCAGATAATCTACCACACCATCCAGCAGCGTCTGTACGCCTTTGTTCTTGAAGGCCGTTCCACACAGCACCGGAAAAAGCTTGAGCGCGATCACGCTCTTGCGCAGTGAGGCGCGCAGTTCTTCGGCGCTGATGGCCTCGCCTTCCAGAAATTTGTGCAGCATGTCGTCGTCGTTTTCCGCAACTGATTCGACCAGCTGGGCGTGGAACGCTTCCGCTTTCTTTCTGAGTTCGGCGGGAATCTCTTCCACGTCGTAATTGGAGCCCATGGCTTCGTCGTGCCAGTAAATGGCCTTCATTTCAACCAGGTCAATGACGCCTTTAAAAGCTGCTTCCTGTCCGATGGGAATCTGGATGGCTACGGGGCGGGCGTTCAGGCGCTTGCGGATGGTATCGACGGCGTGCTCAAAATCGGCGCCCATCTTGTCCATCTTGTTGATGAAGCAAATTCTGGGAACGCCGTATTTATCGGCCTGGCGCCATACCGTTTCCGATTGCGGCTCGACGCCATGCACGGCGTCAAATACGGCTACTGCGCCGTCGAGAACGCGCAATGAGCGCTCCACTTCAGCGGTAAAGTCCACGTGGCCAGGGGTATCGATAATGTTGATGCGAATATCGCGCCAGGTGCAGGTGGTGGCGGCGGAGGTAATCGTAATGCCGCGCTCCTGCTCCTGCTCCATCCAGTCCATGGTGGCGGTGCCTTCATGCACTTCGCCAATGCGGTGCGTGATGCCCGTATAGAACAGGACACGTTCAGTCGTAGTTGTTTTGCCGGCATCAATGTGGGCCATGATCCCGATGTTGCGGCAACGTTCTAATGGTGCTTGTCTGGGCATTTCTTAAGTCTTCGATTCTAAAAAATTCACTGTTGGGACAAACAACTGTTGTCCCGCAAAACCTTGCGTGGCGCTAGCCTCTGGCTACTAGCTAGCGGCTAGCAGCTTCTTTACCACCGATAGTGCGCGAACGCCTTGTTGGCTTCCGCCATGCGGTGTACGTCTTCCTTTTTCTTGATCGCCGCGCCCCGGCCATTGGCCGCGTCCAGCAATTCATTGGAAAGCTTGTCCACCATGCCTTTTTCGCCGCGACCGCGCGCATAGCTGACGATCCAGCGGATGGCCAGCGAGGTGCGCCGCTCGGGATTCACTTCCACAGGCACCTGGTAGTTGGCTCCGCCCACGCGGCGGGTCTTCACTTCCAGCATGGGCTTGGCGTTTTCCACGGCCTTCTTGAACAGCTTCAAGGCTTCGTCTCCGCCCTTGGCCTGCAGGTTTTCCATGCTTTTATAGAAAATACCCTGCGCGGTGGATTTCTTGCCGCCCCACATCATGGCGTTAACAAACTTGGTCACCAGCGTTGAGCTGTAAATCGGATCCGCGATCGGATCCCGCTTCGGCACATGTCCTTTACGTGGCATATCTTTTCAATTCCTCTGGAACTTAATGTCTTGCGACTGCTATTTCCGGCAATCTACTTTGGCCTCTTGGCTCCGTATTTCGATCGTCCCTGCTTGCGGTTGGCGACGCCGGTAGCATCAAGCGTGCCCCGCACAACGTGATAGCGGACGCCGGGAAGATCTTTTACGCGGCCTCCGCGGATCAGCACAATCGAGTGCTCCTGCAGGTTGTGGCCCACGCCGGGGATATAAGTGGTAACTTCAATCCCGTTTGTCAGGCGCACGCGTGCAACTTTGCGCAGCGCGGAATTCGGCTTTTTGGGCGTCTGCGTGTACACACGCGTACATACGCCACGACGCTGCGGCGAAGACTGCAGGGCCGGGCTGGCCGTTTTGTAATTCGGCGCCGTCCTGCCTTTGCGAACCAACTGATTGAATGTCGGCATCTTTTCTCCTAGGGCTCCGCAACGCTTCGCCCTCGTGCTACGTTCGCGCGGGACAGCGCTCTCTTCGCACTTCACCCGCTCGTTAAAAACGTTTGCTCTTTTGTGACAGACAAATGGCCGCGCACACGGGCGCGTCCAGTCTGCTCAGAATCCCGCGTTGCGAGACTGGCTGCGATGCGGGCAGCCATAAATCCGCCAAACCAGCGGAGAATATTGAATTACCCTATCTGTGGTTGAGAAACGACGGTGGCGCCGAGCCTGAACGGGGGCACTCCGTTTCGTTCTCATGATCCGCATACCCTTCCGTGGGAAGGTAGCGCGAACCATTTCAGCGAGGCAGCCCTGCTAACGGAATAAATCCTTGGGCAAAATTACGTTACAGCTCACTACAGGCAAGCTTAATTGAACTCGCGGAACCCTCTTAATATAGCAATTGAATCCCGGCTCCGTCAACATAGCCACCGGGGCAGGCCTGAACAAAAGTACACGGAATCAGCCCAGTAAACCAGACTCCATGCATTTTCTGCAGTAAGCGCTCCGCCGCATGGGATGGCAAATCCTGGGGAATTTCGACGCTCCGGCGGGTTCGCTCGGGAGACCTTTTCGACCGCGGTGTTGAAGAAATCTCCGCAAGAATCTACACTGAACACTCTTCTATATTATGCGCAATCAAGTGCTTCTCAAGATGCAGGGAAAAAGCCTACGCCGTCCGATTTTCACAGGAATGGCCCTTATTGTTTTATTTGTCTCATTCATGGCGGGTTGCGGCGGCTCCTCGGCGGCGAACACTACGGTGGCCGCTGTTACGGTATCTCCAGCCACGATTTCACTGGTGGCCGGTGAGGTGGTCTCAATTAGCGCATCGGCGGTGAATTCCGCCAACGGCACTGTCACCACGACGTTTACTTTCAACTCGTCGAACACCAAGATTGCCACAATTTCTCCCCAGGGCAACGTTTGCGGCGGAGTCTGGGATTCCGCTTTTGTGGTATGCAATGGTCTTGACGCCCTTAACAACCCCATCAGCGGATCGACAACCATCACGGCGACCGCCGCCGGAGTGACCAGCGGGCCAGTGACCGTGGCGGTCCA
>DATCAX010000541.1:0-3664 GCA_036512375.1 Candidatus Angelobacter sp.
TTTTGGACCCGCAAAACAAGTCTTCAACATTCCCGGCGCAAGAAAAAATGTTTGACTGGCGCCGAGTATGCTTAAGGAAGATTGTCGCCTGGATGGATTAGAAGCCTATCAAGGTAACATTAAACTTTTTCATTTCGCTTCGTGGGACGCGAAGCGCAACCGCTCCCGCATATGCATTCCTTCGCCGAAAAAGAAAAGCCCTCCGGGAGGTTGCCATTCCGAAAGGGCCGATGAATGTGCGGCAATTTATTTCAGCGGTGGATTATCCGCCGGCGGAATATCGGGTTGGGGTTCGGGCTGAGGCTGGGGTTGAGGTTCAACCTGAACCTGCGTCTTTTCATTTTCGCGGTCTTGACGCTGCTGTTCAATCTCCGCCAGACGTTTCTCTTCGCGGATTTTCTTCCAGTTCTCCATCAATTGCTCTTGGGTCATCGGTGCTGCTGATGCAACGCCAATCGCAGGATGGCCCTCCTCGTCGGGCTTTGGTTCGGCTTCAACATCATGCGGCTGAGGCCGTGATGGACGGCCAGATGCCATGGCCGTTCGCGCAAAAGACTGCCGGGTGCGTACCACGATGCGCTCTGGGCTACCGGAAACGTCG
Organism: Candidatus Angelobacter sp.; assembly: GCA_036512375.1. GTDB lineage: Bacteria > Acidobacteriota > Terriglobia > Terriglobales > Acidobacteriaceae > Angelobacter. Next base: position 602 of record DATCAX010000541.1, read on the forward strand.
CCCGTGCCCAAAATGATGTAATCAATCCTCGGGCTATCGAGAAGCCCGGTCAGGACTTCGCGAACTGGCCCCGGACCGATCTGTGCGATCACCGGTTCACTTTGCAGCTCCGGAGCGAGATCTATAACGGCGCCTGTTTTCGCGGAGATCAGCTTTAGAACCGTCCCCAGCGATGCATTCTTAGAAATCAAGGTAAGTTGCCCTTGTGCGTAATGTACAACTGCCGTTGCCTCGGGCGATGGAGCTGGAATTACTACTGGCTGTGCATCTGCGGCCGGAACCGAAGTTGCAGGGGCGGCGGGTGGAACCGCTGGAGGCGCTACTATAGAACCCGCCGGAATAGGTGGTGTTGGACGTACTACCGGCATAGCGGACTGGGTGCTGCCTGGACTAACGTTGGCTTTTGAATTCGCGCGAAAGAAATTCTCTGAAGTCACAAGTTGTTGTGAAGCTGGAGCGGCCTGCATGCCAACTGGTGCGCCTGGCGCGGTGGGGGCGCTGCTGGATGGGCTGGGCTTGCGTTCCGCTCGCCCCTGAGACTTCTGGGCAACAGCCATAACGGGCGCCATTGTCGCCAGAATAAATGCTGCTGTCTTCGCGATCTTTAACATACAAACCTTCCTAAACCGGCCAGCATATCATCTCGTCATTGTGAAGCTTCGGTTCCGTCTTCCACATTGAAAAAGCATTAAAGTTTCGAATCTTAGAACAAAAGCCTTGTAGCTGGCGTTCCGGATGAACGACATTGCGCGCCCCTCTTACCTGGGGCAAGATTAATTGATTGGGGCGTCCCGATGCATCGTGGATGTCAGCACATCATCCGATGTGGCGGGTATCAGTGGTAACGATACGCGAAAGCATGAACCTTCACCCGATGAGCTAGCCACTTCAATACGGCCGCCATGGGCTTCCACGATGCTGCGGGCAAAATGGAGGCCCAACCCGGTGCCGGGAACATGTGACTTCCGCGCTGAAATTGAACGGTAACCACGCTCAAAAATATGTGCCTGATCTTCCGCCGCGATTCCGCTTCCAGTGTCACTTACTGAAACTATAGCTGCGTCATTATGAACAGCCAGAATGACGTCAATGTTTCCGCCATTGTGGTTGAACTTGATCGCGTTGTCGAGGAGATTGAGCAGAAGCCGCCAGATCTGCCCGGCATCAAAGGCGCCAATTACGTTCTGCTGCACGGTACCGGAAATCTTGATCCCACGTTCGCCGGCTTGCCCGCGCATGCCATCCACGGCAGTCTGCACCAGCTCAGATAGATCTTCTTTTTCACGGTGAAGCTTGACTTGCTCACTTTCCGATTGTGCCAGTTCCATCAGGTCTGAAACAGTCCGTACCAGCAACTCCACGTGTTCAAGCTGTCTGGAAAGCGTATCGCGATAATTTGTTTCGCTGCTGCCGAGTCGCAATGCCTGTTCCGTTTCCGATCGCAAAACGGTAAGTGGCTGCCGGATCTCATGCGAGAGAGTTCTGAGAAACTCAGTCATCCGCTGAAATGAACTCTGCAGCCGGGAAATCATTGCGTTGAGCGACGTACTCAACTCGTCGATCTCGTCACCTCTTCCGGAGACGGGAAGGCGGTTGCTCAAATCGAAAGCCGTGATCTGTTTTGCCGCGGCGGCCGTCCGTTCCAGTGGGCGCAGTGAATAAGATGTCACTATCCATGCATTGGCGGCGTGTGCCAGGATGATGAATGGAATCAGCGCGAACAGGAACATCCGCAGGCGCCAGCAATCCTCATCCGCCTGATCCAGGGATGTGCCGATTCGCAAAAGGTAATGGCGACCGGCCAGGCCCAAAACTGGGACATCCAAAATGCGGATACGGGTGTTGCCAGCGGTCACACTTTGCCAGGTAGTGTGATCTGGCTGCATGGATGGAGACAAGGCATGAGTGCCCGGCAGATGCAGGGCAGACATTGCGCGAGAAGCATCCAGGGTCTGGCCTTCATCATCCAGCAGTTCGTAGTACCGCATGGAACGCTCAAACTGAGCCCGGACTTCAGGATCAGCCTCCGCGTTAAGCCATTTGACGCTGCCAGCCCGAATTTGCAGCATGCTCCGCACGGAGATAGCGCGATCCTGCAGTTCCTCGTCCAATTGGCCGTAGATGCGGCGTGCCAGCAGAGCATACGCGCTCCAGGCCAGCATTACGACCAGGAGCGCGAATGTTACTGTCTGCTTGAACGCGAGCCGGGTACTCAGCCGGCGTAAAAGCAGTGATTTCATTGGGAAGCTGACGATAGCATGTATCCAACGCCGCGGGCGGTGTGAATCAGAGGCTTCTCATATCCGTGATCGATCTTGGCGCGGAGATAATTAATGTAAACATCAACAATGTTGGTCAGGCCTTCGAAGCCCAGGTTCCAGACGTGCTCCACGACCATCGTACGGGTAACCGTGCGGCCAGCGTTGCGCATCAGGTATTCCAACACGGCGTATTCCCGCTGCGTCAGATTGATTGGCTTGCCGGCGCGAGTCACCATGTGCCGCATGCGATCCAATTCGAGGTCTTCCACGCTGAGTTTATCCAGCAATTCCTGGGGACGCCGAAGAAGAGCATGGACCCGGGCCAGCAGCTCTTCAAATGAAAATGGCTTTACAAGGTAGTCATCGGCGCCGGCTTGCAAACCGCAAACGCGGTCAGAAACGTCTTTCCGTGCGCTCAGAAGCAGGATCCGCATGTTGGACCCGGATTTACGGAGTTTGCGAAGCACGGTTAGACCGTCAAGTTTAGGAAGGTTCCAATCGAGAATGATTCCGTCGTAATCAATCTCGGTGGCCAGCTGGAGACCTTCTTCTCCGTCCCCAGCCAGATCAACGGCAAAGTGGTCTGCTTCCAGACCCTTCACCAGTGTACGTGCTACTTTCGGCTCATCCTCAATAACCAATATCCGCATAAAGTCCACCTCCCGCTTCGGTGGAAGAATTGCCGTCACTTTAACTGCAGCAACGTGCAAAGTCCATCCGCTGTTTACCCCAAAACCTTGTGTTATATTTCTGGAATTACTTGCTCTGTACTCTTGTGCAACCAGACATCGGATCGTTTCAC
>DATCAX010000542.1:0-6458 GCA_036512375.1 Candidatus Angelobacter sp.
CGTCAATGCTGTACTTGCGCAGGAAACGGCCAAGACGGGTGATGCGCGGATCGTCAACGATCTTGAACGTAGCGCCGTTGCGCTCGTTCATGTGCATCAAGCCGTTCTTGCGGGCGTCAGCATCAGCCACCATGGTGCGGAATTTGTAACAACGGAACTTGCGTCCCTTGCGCCCAACGCGCCATGCCTTATAGAGGATTGGCCCGGGAGAATCGACCTTGACGGCAATCGCAGTCAACAACAGCAATGGAGCAGTAACCACAAGCGTAACGATGCCGATGAACAGGTCCATGAGACGCTTCACAAAAAGACCGAGAGCGGGAATCGGCTGGCGATTGAGTTCCAGCACCGGCACGGAGCCGATGTAATTCATTCCGGCACCGATTGCGAGACCTCCGTAAAGGTCCGGCACCACTTTCACGCCAATGCGCTGGCGACGCGCTTCAAGAACGATTCGCACAACCAGGTCACGGCTGATGGAGGGAGTGAAATAAATTTCGTCAATGAAATTCTCAGTGAGGATACGAGGCAGATCGTCCGGTGTTCCCAGGCAAAAGGGCCTGGTGCCGGGCTCCCAGTCTACAAATCCGCAGAACGTTTTTCCCAGTTGCGTGTGGCCCTGCAGGTAAGACCGGAACGCCTGTCCCACCTCACCGCTGCCCACAATGAGGACGTGCTGATTGCCAATGCCACGCTCAATTCTCTTGAGGTTATAGCGCTCCATGACGTAACGCAGACATAAGACACCCACCAGGCTGAAGAGCGGCGTGCTGGCGACGATCAGCCGCGGAACCGCTTTTTCGCCGGCAATAAAAACAATCATGATGGAGATCATGGATGAAACCATGAAACCCTTGAGGATCCTGACGCGGGCGATACGCGCCGAACGAATGGCGGCGTCGGAATAAAGATTCTGGGCAGCATTGCAGATAACCGTCAGGCAGGCGTAGGTCAGCAGGAACACGAACAAACGCAACGGTGAAGTCGTGATATCAACGGGCGAAACGCCGACCAATTCTCCCAGGAAGTCACGCCCTGAATAGGCCGCGTAACCGGAAATAATCACGATCAGGGCCTCTAACATGGCGACAGCCACACCCAGTCCAGTCCCTTTTTCATGCGCCAGAGCGCGATGAATCTGGGTCCCTGCGAAGTGTGATACTTCCAAGAGATTGGCTTGTTCCTTCACTACCTCTTGTGTAGACACCTTAGCCTCCTGACTGTGTCTGTGCTCATGCCTGCGAAATCTCGTCTGGCTTTCCTGCGTGCCGCTGCAGGATGCCACTCAGAGAGCTTGCATTTCTACGGCCACCGCGAAGGACCTGGGAAATTAACATTCGCCTGGGATCGTCCTGGTCCCAACGGTCCCACCAGTTTTTGAGGAAATAGCCCATGCTGGCCAAAAATGCGCCCAGGAGCGTACCCGCAAAAATGATCAGCAACCAGGAAGGACTTTTCCTCTCCGGCATTGAGGCGGGGTCCAGCACCTTAACCGACGGTATCTCTTTGGCTTCCTGGATTCTCGCCATTTCGAATTGCTGTGTGAGCATTTCGACTACCGTCTCGCGAATCTTGGTGTTGCGATACAGATCAGCCCACTTTACTCCGAGCAAAGGCAGGTTCTTGACCGAAGGATAGGGACTGGTTGGATCCTGAACGCTGGACACACGGCCAGAATTCATTTTGGCCAATTCGTGTTCTAGTTCATTCACGTGGGCCTGCACGCTCTTCACACGGATGTTTTCTGGCGTGTAGGTCTGCTTAAGCCCTTCCAGTTGTGCGCGTGAAGCAATCAACTCACCCTGAAGCCTGGCTGCGGCTTCCACCGTGACCTTGGTTTGCTCTGGAACATCGAGCGCCATATTTGTGCTGGCGAACTGGCTGAATTGGTGCTCGGCATCCTGCAAGGTGCTGTTTTCCTCGGCCAGTCGCTGCTCGATAAAAATACGCTCCCTGCGCGCCGCAGAGGTTGAAACCTTTGTCATGACGGAGCCAAGCTCATCCACGTAAGCATTGCTGAGTTCCATGGCTAAAGCCCAGTCATGATCACGCACAGAGATGGCGATGACTCCGCTTTTCTTGTCTTCCGCGATTGAAGTACGGGAAGCGAGTTTCTTTCGAGCATCCTCCCAGTAAGACACACCGTATTTTTTACGAAGATCGAAACGCTCAATCAGATGGTCCTGGACCGTCCGGCTCTCCAGTACCTTGGCAAAAACCGCACTTGTGCTTTTCACGCCCATCATGTCGCCCGCCATACCAATCAGTCCGGGCGATTTGGAGAGAGCGGGAAGGAGTGATGCCAGACCGGAACCACCACTATCCGGCGGCATAATCTGGGCGGTGCTTTCATATTTGGGAAGACGCCACGCTGCTACCAGGGACAAAACGAAGCCCAGCGCCACCCAGCGTCCGATTTGGCGGCGCTGCATCCAGAGGTGGTAAAGCGAATCCGTCCAGCCCAGCCATTGCGGGCTGGGTTTAGGCAATTCGCGCCCAATGGCTTCATTCCTCAGAACGTCTCTTTCGGCCTCGCTCAGCGGCATCCGCCAGCCTCCCTTGCGTGGGTCGAAGAAGGCTTGGCGATCCTATTGCCCAGAATTTTCAGCGGACCAGATTTTTGTACTTCCAATTGACGTCCAATCCCCTTCTAAACATCTTAAACATCTTCTACCATCTAAAGTTGCAGAAGATTACGAAACTGTTGCCGTGTGCCGGCGAAAATTACTCTTTCCCTCAGAACTCCATGTCAACAAAGCAGTGTCTCTCCCCGCTGCTAACATAGACGCATTTAACAATGTTGCACTTGCGTAACCATTCAGCTTACCTCAAATTGTCGGCAGATGTTGGCTTAAGAGGCAAACAGGTTACGAATCCAGATTATAACCCTCTCGCAGCGGCATCTCCATTGGGCAGCAGCAGTAGCTGCACCAGTTTTGGTTCCCTTTTCACAGTGTATCCGTCTGAAGCAGTGCTACACATAAATGTGTTGAAAGGTTACACCGCCCGATAGCGTTTCATTTAGCCTCGGCAAGCCAGATTGACTCAATCTGGTGAATGCATGCCTTCTATCCTGGAGCGCAAGAAATATTTTGAACGCTTAAGCTTTTTCTAAGAACAATGTTGCCTCAACCTCATGGTCAAACACGCCTGGGTACATGCACCTGCAGTTCTGATTTGACGACGACACCTCTTAGAATAGATACTGACACAAGAATAATCCCAAGTAACTGGTATGCGGGATTTGTTTTGCTTGGAGAAAAGCAAGAGACATGCAAATCTCTGTAATCGGTTCGGGCTATGTTGGTCTGGTTGCAGCAACATGTTTAGCGGAGTTGGGTCACAACGTAATTTGCGTTGATAATGATTCAGCTAAAATCGCAGCGTTAAATGCTGGCGAAACCCTGATCCATGAAGACTGCCTGCAGGAGCTGCTAAGCCGGCATCGCGGCACCACACTTACATTTTCCACTTCCCTCCAGGAAGCTGCGCAGAATTCACTTGTCATTTTTATCGCCGTAGGCACACCGTCCGCCGATGACGGCTCGGTTGACCTTTCGTATGTGGAAGAGGTGGCGCGATCGCTGGCCGGCGCGATAAACGGATATAAGGTCATCGTGGAGAAAAGCACGGTGCCGGTCTATACGAGTGAATGGGTGCAGAATGCCCTGGCGCCCAAAGGCCATGCCCAGGCTGAATTCGATGTGGTCTCAAATCCGGAATTCCTGCGTGAAGGGACTGCGGTTACCGACTTTCTCTACCCCGACAGAATTGTTGTAGGCGCCAGCAGCGAACGGGCCGCTGGAATCATGCGTGAAATTTATGCCCCTCTGATTGACGGCTCTTACGCTCAACTCCCGAGCGCCGTGCCCAAGCCAGAACCGGCCCGGCTTATACCCATGTACATTGAGACCTCGCCCCGGAGCGCAGAGCTCATCAAGCATGCGTCGAATGCGTTTCTGGCATTGAAGATCTCCTTCATCAATGCAGTGGCAAGTTTTTGCGAGTCAGTGGGCGCTAACATTGAAGAGGTGTGCAAAGGGATTGGGAGTGACAGCCGCATCGGTCCGGAGTTCCTGCGCGCGGGCATTGGTTACGGCGGATCGTGCTTTCCCAAGGATGTAGCGGCGTTCCGTGCCGTCACGCGCGAATTTGGATTTGAATTTCCCCTGCTGGACGAGATCAAGAGAATCAATGAAGAGCAACGCGTCCGGTTTATCCGCAAGGTCCGGGGCGCATTGCGGACGATCAAGGGCAAGAAACTGGCCGTGCTTGGGCTGGCTTTCAAAGACGGCACCGATGATGTGCGCGAATCGCCAGCCATCAAGGTGATTGAGCAGTTGCTGGAAGAAAAGTGCCAGATAACAGCTTTTGATCCGGCCGCAATGGACCGGGCGCGGCAGATCCTGGATAGCAGGATCAACTATGCCGCCGATCCTTACGCAGCCGCGGACGGTGCCGATGCCCTGTTGATCCTGACGGAGTGGAAGGAATTTGCGAACCTGGATCTGGTCCGCATCAAGCGCCTTCTGCGTTCTCCCATTGTGCTGGATGGACGCAATGTGTTCTCACAGGCAGAGATGGCAGAGGCCGGCCTTTCCTACCACAGCATCGGTCGTCCGACGCTGGAGGTTTCGCACAGTTTGCTCAAAAAGGGCCAGGGCGCAAGATCAAGATAAGGGCCAGTACGTTCTCTTGCAGAATACCGGACTCTTTTCCGATTACTAATGAGGGGGCTGTTTTTACGGCCCCTTTTTTAATGGGAACGGCAATGCCCATGAAAGCGCACAAATCCAAACCCCGCGCGAAGGCGGCTGCCGGCAGGGTAAAACCAGACATTCCTGCTGGCATTCCACATTCGACTGCGGCAGACCTCTTTTTTGCTGGTCCCGAAGTTGTGGTTCGAGATTGCATTCTCGAAATCCTTGCCGTCATCGATTGTTCATTCCGATCGGTTGTCATTGAAGGCTGCATCCTGAAGCGGGTGAGCTTTGCCCGAAGCAAGCTGATGGGGCTCAGGTTGAGGGACGTGCGTCTGGTGGAATGTGATTTCGCAAACGCTGAAGTAACCGGGCTAAAGGCGGTGCGGGTGGAATTTGTGAACTGCCGCCTGACCGGCCTTCGCGCGGTCGAAGCCGAATGCCAGGACTTTTTGATTTCCGAAGGAGACGCTGGTTATTCTCAATTTCGTTTTGGCGCCTTCAAGACAAGTAAATTCAACGCCTGCAACTTCGCAGAAGCTGACTTTCACGGCTCAGACCTGCGCGGCGCATTGTTGAAGCGTTGCGAATTCAAGAATGTGGATATGACCGGAGCCAAGCTGGAAGGAGCGGACTTTCGCGGTTCCAGCGTGGAAGGACTTGTCGTGACCGCCGCGGAGCTACAGGGAGTGATCGTCGATCCGGCTCAGGCCATGATCTTTGCCGAGCTCATGGGATTGAATATCCGCTGATGCGCGGCTCCATCGGTTGAGGTTAGCCAGGCTGCGTCCGTTGCGATCCAAACGGGTTCGTTATCTTCTATATCTTTCTATATCCGATTTCTATTGATGAATCTGTTGTTCGTTTCCCATCATCCCTTCCACCCAATTCGAAGGCTTTCCTGATCCTTATATATAGTGTCAGAAATTAATGCAGTTTTTGTGGCCATCTTCAACCTGGGTACGCTCGGGCGGAACGACACCTCCGCCACCCCGATGTCGGACCTGTTCAGGGGCGGAATCCCTTAGGACTTCGCTTTCTTCGAAGGTTTCGACTTGCCAGAACTGTTGAGGGCGACCGCTTGGCGAACGAGCGCCTTGAAGGCGGACTCGTCAACTTCTTCTCCTTCGTGGATGTCGATCGCGCGGCGTGCGTTTCCGTCGAGACTCGAGTTGAAGAGACGGGCCGGATCCTTCAGAGACGCGCCCTTGGAGAAGGTAAGCTTCACGACATTCTTGTAGGATTCGCCAGTGCAGATGATGCCGTCGTGCGACCAAATCGGAGTACCCATCCACTTCCACTCCTCGACGACATCCTGGTTTGCTTCCTTGATGAGCTTGCGCATTCTGCTGAGGGTTTCCCCGCGCCAGTCCCCGAGTTCGGCGATTCTTTTCGAGATGAACTCCGATGCCGACTGGCCTTGGCTCGCGCCCGACTTTTTCATGTTCTCATCCTAAAAGTTCCAGATATATTTCATTTGCCAGACAGTTGTAAAGGGCGGAGTAAAAGGAGACCACGTAGCGCCGCGTTAGCGGCGTGACGTGTTCTATTTTTGCTCCGGCGCGTCTCAAGCATCATCGACGCGAATCCGCCTGAACGACGCGCCTTCATGGCGAGTCAATAGCAAGACTTTTTCACACTCCAAGATCCGTTTCCTCCCCGGTAAACTCAGGCTCCATAACACTTAGCACCTATGACCAATATGTGCATGCGATTAAGGCCATGGCGAAATATTGGATTGGTACATGGCCTATCGAT
>DATCAX010000543.1:0-3465 GCA_036512375.1 Candidatus Angelobacter sp.
TATCGCTTACGACTTTCACGGTAATCTTCAGATCGCCGTATTCCGTGTGCCAGTCTTCTTCCGTGGCGGGAACAATTTGCCTGTGCGGAAGCAGCCTGGTTGTGCGCGAGCAGCCACGCACTTCGACTCCGGCAGATTGCAACGCGTCGACAACTGCCGGAAGAAACTCTTCAGCGATCTCCTGATGGACTAGTACTTTCTCGACGGAATTGCATGCTGCCGGATATTGCACTTTGGCATCGACAATTACATTCCTGGCCATGTTCAGATCCGCAGTGGCGTCAACATAGATGTGGCAGATGCCGCTGCCGTGGCCGAGCACCGGGATGCGGCTGTGCTGGAAGACGTAATTCACAAATTCGGTGGAGCCGCGCGGAACCACAAGGTCAATGTCGCGATCCATTTCAAGAATGCGTGCCACGTCGGCGCGATCGGTGAGAGCGCATATTGCGGGGCGCAGCGTCGGGCTGACAGCGGCGAGCGCTTCATGCCACACAGAAACCAGAACGCGGTTTGTCTGTCGCGCCTCGGTGCCGCCCTTCAGCACCAGGCCGTTGCCGGTTCTAATGGCCAGCGAGCCGACTTGGGGCACTGCATCGGGCCGTGCCTCAAAGATCACCGCCACCACTCCAAGAGCGCAGGAAACTTTTTGTAGCGTCAACCCGTCATCCAACTCCGTGGTGGCAAGCACGCGGCCAAGCGGATCTTCCAGCTTTGCAACATCGCGAACCTGCTTTGCCATGTCCTTGACGCCGGCGGCCGATGTCTTGAGCCGCTTCAGCAGCGCGGCAGAAGCTGTGCCTGCTGCTAGTTCGCGCTCTTTGCGCTCGAGGGATTCGCAGTCTTCCCTATTCGCCTCGACAATTTCTGCTTCACGAGCTTCCAATGCATCAGCTGCGGCAAGCAGGATTTTGTTTCGCTGATCGGCGGAAAGCCTGGTCAATTCGCGCGCGGCCCGGCGCGTTGCCTGCACCTGGGTGGCAATTGAGTCGGGCTGGTTAAATTCCACGGCGCTGGACATCGGGTTCCTTCGCTGAGAGGATCAGAAAATTCTCGCGGCGCACCAGCACGCCGCGCTTGCTTTCGCCGGAAGAGAGCATAGCTGCAAGCTGCTGGCTGCCGAGCTCCGCAATTCCTTTCCCGATGATATTCCCTTCGGGACCATGCACGGCAATTACCTGCCCAGCAGAAAACTCGCCTTCACATGCCGTTACGCCAGAGATAAGCAGGCTGGCTTGCCGATGCAGCAGCGCTTTCTCCGCGTTGACATTGATGGCGGCTTGTCCGCGCACAGTGGTGGCAAAAGCCAGCCAGCGCCGCTTGCCTGCCATGCGTGAGCCGGGCACAAAAACCGTACCGACTTCTTCGCCCTGAAACACTCGTTCCAGTATGCCGGGAGTTTTTCCGTTGGCAATTACCACCATCCCGCCGGCCTGCATGGCAATTTCGGCGGCGTCCAGTTTGGCGGCCATGCCACCACGTCCGGTGGCAGAAGCGCCGCGAGCGGAATCGCGAATCGCGGCGGTAATTTCAGTGACCATGCTTACAACCAAGGCCTTCGCCATTTCCTGGTTCGGGCTGTAAAGAAAGCCGTCAACATTGGAGAGCAGGACCAGAGCGTCGGCATCGAGCTTGCTGAGCACAAGAGCGGCGAGTCGGTCATTGTCGCGAAAGACCGGAGCCTGCTCGGTATATATATTGGTGACGGTATCGTTCTCATTCACTATCGGGACCGCGCCCAGTTTCAGCAGGCGTTCAAAAGTCTGGCGCAGGATGCTGTAACGCTTCAGGTCACTGAAATCATCTTCGGTTACCAGCACCTGTGCGACTTTGATGCCGTGAGGATTAAACGATTCCGCATATGCCTGCATCAGCCTGCACTGGCCCACGGCGGCACAGGCGCGGGTGACGCTGGCATCTTTGAGGCGGCTGCGATGGATTCCCAATTCCGCCGCACCCAGAGTTACCGCGCCAGAACTAACCAGCACCACCTGGCGTCCGGCATTCATCAGTCCAGAAATGCTTGCGGCCAGCCCGGCAACCTGCCGGGGATCAAATTCATTTTCAGCGTTGCACACTACACCGGTACCGACTTTAATCACAACGCGGCGGGCGTTCCTGAGAAGCGCGCGGTGGTTAATCGAACCATCGGATTGGTCTGGCGTCGCCATACAAAATCGTATCAACAAAAAACCGCTGCGTTTTGGCAGCGGGGAGGTGTGTTACTTAGTCTCAAAAATCTTCTTAAATCATAGCCCCCAGCTGCCGGTGTGCGCATGTGGGCACGGTGGACAACAACACGGCATGAAAGAGCCAGAGGAGGCCATCACGAGCGAACTATAACCTGCAAAAGTGCGGGTGGCAAGCTGATTAGGAAGATTAATGTGAGCTAGCACGCCGACGAGAGTCAAAGTACGACGGCCCAAAACGGCAGGAAGAAATCTATGTTTAGCTTTTGCAAATTGACCAGTTTGATGCCCAGTTCGTTGTCGGGCTAAAACTTTCCTTTGCCTTTTTGGTGAACACTGCTAAACTCTTTTCGCATTCCACCCCTTTGGCCCCGATTTACTTTGGAGGGCTACTTCCATGCTTAGGCATTGCTTTGCCCGTTTTCGACTGAATGAAGGGAACCCGTTACGGTCATCCACATCGACCATAGCAATTGGTAATAATTCTTATTGCCGCAGGAAATTTTCTCCAAAGTACGTTCTTTATTGGCGGAGAAGATTTCTTTTGATCGCTACTTGAGGTATCGCGCAATTTTGATTTTCCGAGCCGTTACACGGATGGAAGGATGCTTATGGTTTAGAACTCAACGCTTCGGAAAAGAATCAAGTTGGAGCCGCTGCCCCCGGCAGACTCTACCAATATGGGCATAGCGAGTGCTGACTACGGCGCGGAAATCTGCTTCCTTCGCAGCGCAGGCGTTGTGAAAATCCAAGAATTCCTGCCTGTGAGGATGGGGAGCTTTGAGGCCAGAGGTTTAGGTGCAGAGTGGGGATATCGTTGCGCCAGATAGCGAACGAGAGTGAAGTTGATCGAAGTAAATGATGTCAGGAGGACCAGAATGAAAGACTTAGGCAATGACAATTTCAGTGTTGATCCGGGCGAACGCATTAAGATCCAGACCACTGTCGATAAACCACCTTGCATAGTAGCTTTTCAAGACCCTCCAATCGGGGGAGCCTGGGAGAACATTCAAAAAGTCCCTCCCTGTGATCAGCGGCAGTTCACTAATTCCCAGAACAAAGGGGCGGTATTTTCTTTTGATGTTCAATGCGATACACAGATCGCCGACGGGGATCCTGATCCAGTGGCGCACTATACGTTGACATTCAAGTCGCTTACGAATCCCGGTGACCCTGCCGTGCAGAAGCACATCAATGTTCCCCAGGGAGCGGGGCCAGTTGGTAGATTTTTCACTTTCACTGTTTCTTAGGAGGGATGTGCGATGAGCAAATGCAT
>DATCAX010000544.1:0-9388 GCA_036512375.1 Candidatus Angelobacter sp.
ATCGCAATATGTCAACATGGGCAAAGAGCTGTATGCCCATGAGCCACTCTTCCGTGAAGTGGTGGACCAGTGCTCGGAATTGCTTCGGCCGAATTTGCAATTGGACTTGCGTAGCGTGCTAAATCCAAGCCCGGAAAAACATCAATGGGCGGAAACGGAGCTGCGGGAAACCCGGACCACCCAACCGGCGCTCTTTGTCATTGAATATGCTCTTGCCAGGATGTGGATGTCCTGGGGCGTCCTGCCAGAAAGTATGTTAGGGCACAGCATTGGGGAATACGTCGCCGCATGTCTTGCGGGTGTGTTTTCTCTCGAAGATGCTCTGAACCTGGTTGCCGTTCGTGGCCGCCTTATGCAGAGTTGTGCGCGCGGTGGAATGCTCGCCGTCGCAGCCTCCGAGGAGGAAGTCCAGCGCTACCTTAAAGCAGGGCTGAATTTGGCCGCGATCAATGGATCGCGCTCTTGCGTATTGTCGGGTCCAGTCGAATCTTTGGAACTGGCCGAAAAAGAATTGGCCCAGCAGCAGGTTGTGCATCGTCGTCTGCAATCGTCTCACGCTTTTCATTCCGCCATGATGGAACCGATCATCGGGCAATTTGTTGGCGAAGTGCAAAAAGTTCGACTGAACGCTCCCCGAATGCGCTACCTCTCCAATGTTACGGGTGATTGGATAACCGCAGAACAGGCCACTGATCCCGCATACTGGGGCAAGCAACTTCGTGGAACGGTTCAGTTTGCCCAAGGAATTCGGAATTTGTGCGACGGAAGCGGGCGACTGAGCGTGGTGGAGGTTGGGCCTGGTCATAGCAATAACACGGCAGTACGCCAGACGTTAGCCAAGGCGGATCTGCCGATGATGCTGACATCATTGCCGGATGCTCCCACTGGAGAATCCGACGTAAAACATGTGCTCACGGTCCTGGGCCATCTCTGGCTTCAGGGCGCAAGGGTTGATTGGAATGCGTTTGCGTCCGGAGAGAAACGCAGAAGACTCCCCTTGCCCGCCTACCCATTCGAGCGCCAGCGCTTTTGGGTTGAAGCATCGGCTTCCCGGCGTTCGCGTGCTGACGCTGCGCGAAAAGAGCTTGGCGACTGGTTATATCTGCCGTCCTGGAAGGAAACTGGAAGAATTCCTTCAGGATCGGAAGCCAGCGCTTCGGAGAACACGACACTGTTAATGTTCTCCAGCAACTCGGGAATGGCCGCCGGGCTCGCTCGGAGACTCGAGCTAAAGCGATACGACATTGTAACTGTCGTCGCCGGCCAGGAGTTTACCAGGATTGATCACTGGACCTATGCCATCCGCCCCACCGCTCGCGCCGATTACGATGCACTGTTTTCCGCGCTGAAAGAGCAAGAGCAATTTCCGAAAAAGATCCTTCACCTTTGGAATATTGGTTGCACGGATTCGCTGGAACAGGATCTGGATCTTGCTCTTTATAGTCCGTTACACCTGGTGCAGGCAGCTACGGCACAACCTCAGATGGGCCCCGTCGACTGCATGGTGATTTCCAGTGGTTTGCACGAGATTACAGGAAATGAAGACCTGTCACCTGCCAAAGCGACTCTTCTGGGTTTGTGCAAGACAATCCAATGGGAGCTGCCCGATTTCGCCTGTAGGAGTGTGGACATTGAAGTCCCACTCGAAGGCTCCTGGACGGAGCATGCTTTGCTCGACCAACTGGTCTGCGAATTGGAATCCAGGGAGCCACAGCCGGTTGTGAGTTACCGCGGAGCGCGGCGCTGGATCCAGACCTTCGATCAGGTTCATCTCGAAGCAGGTGGGCTGGAGTTGATTCGTGAGGGTGGCGTGTACCTGATCACGGGCGGGCTGAATGATGTTGGTTTCCAATTTGCGGAATGGCTAGCTTCCGAAGCCCATGCGGCTGTTGTGCTCGTAGACCGCCGTTCCTTCCCGTTGCCGGAGCATTGGAACGTCTGGCCTGAGACCCATGCCGGTGACCCCGCGGTCAAACAGATAAATCGGATCCGCGCCTGGGAGCGGAGTGGGGCCAAGGTTCTTATCTCCAACGCCGATGTTGCAGACGAGAGCCAAATGCGCTGTCTCTGCAAGCAGGTGCGGGAGGTCTGGGGCAGGATTGATGGGGTCATCCATGCCGCGGGCTTCTTGGAAGCGGAATCCATTGCATCAATGACTCGCGACCATCTGGCTGCATTCCTCGCGCCTAAGATCCAGGGTGCGCTAGTGCTCGATCAAATGTTTGCCGGAGAGGATGTGGATTTCATGGTGTTCTGCTCCTCTCTGCTCTCAGTTACTGGCGAAGCCAATCATGCAGGCTACGCGGCAGCCAATGCCTTTCTTGACTCGCTGGCCCGGCGCAACTTCTTCCGCAATCGCTGTTTCATGCTGTCAATTAACTGGGACGTATGGGAGGAACCGGATGACGCCTCGGTTCCAGCTGCCAAGAGTGCTCCCACTGGAATCAGGCCGAATGAAGCTGTTGAGGTGCTGCGGCGGTTACTACGCGCCAAACCCGGTCCTCAGGCGATCATTTCTACCCGAGATCTAGCCTGGGCTCGGCGGAAGAAGGTCGCTAGCGTCGAAGAAGCAGCAGGTGTGGCTGAGCGCGTCTATGCTCGTCCCAACCTCGATAGTCCAATCGAGCCGCCAAGCAACGCTACAGAAACTATGTTGGTCCGCATATGGACAGAAGTGCTCGGGGTCGCGCCCATCGGTATTCACGATGACTTCTTTGAGCTGGGCGGCGATTCTCTGATTGGTCTTAAGATGACAGCGCGCTCACGGGACTTGGGTGTGCATGTCTCCATGGATCAGTTATTCCGGCATCCCACAATTCAGGCATTAGCGGCGGCTATTGAGCAAGTGGAGTTGGCAGAGAAGATTCCCGCGATTGCCCGCGTTCCCCGCGACCGGCCAATCCCGTTGTCATACACACAGCAGCGACTGTGGTTCATAGACCGGTTGGCGCCCGGCGGTTCGGCCTACAACATTCCGGCGTCTGTACGCATACAGGGGCCGTTGAATTTGACAGTATTGGGCCGAGTACTGGAAGAGATCGTGTCCCGGCACGAATCTTTGCGCACCCGAATTGAAGTCGTGGAAGGTGAGCCGAGGCAGGTCATCTTGGACAAGATTAACGTGCCGCTTGCCGTCATTGACTTGAACCTCCAACAGGAGGAGAAGCCGGAAGCAGCGCGGAGACTGGCGCGCGACGAAATACAAAAACCGTTTGATCTCCAGCGCGGACCACTCATTCGCGGATGCCTGCTCAAGCTGGCTGAGCAGGACCACGTGCTGGTGGTAACCATGCACCATGTCATCTCGGATGGCTGGTCATTGGGGATCTTGGTGCGCGAGGTGTCAAGGCTGTACAAGGCGTTTAGTGCAGGTGAGGCGTCGCCCTTGGCGGTATTGCCGATCCAATACGCCGACTATAGCGTGTGGCAGCGGCAATGGGTCAGCGGTGAAATGCTCGAGCAGCAACTCAATTATTGGAAAAGACAACTGGCGGAAGTCAGTGTCTTGGACCTGCCCACTGACTTTTCCCGGCCGCTTCTGCAAAGTCAAAGAGGTGACTCGATTGAATTCAGCGTATCTGTTGAGCTGACGGTGAAGTTGAAACAGCTCTGCTTGCAACACGGAACAACGCTCTATATGACATTGCTGGCGGCATTTCAGACTTTGATGTCACGCTATAGCCGGCAACATGACATAACAACCGGTTCGCCGATCGCCGGACGCCGCCGCACCGAAACCGAAGCCCTGATCGGCTTCTTTGTGAATACCCTGGTTCTAAGAACCGACCTTTCGGGTGCGCCAGGCTTCACCACGTTGTTACAGCGGGTCAAGAAATCCACCCTGGAAGCGTACGCCCATCAGGACGTGCCTTTTGAAAAGTTGGTAGAAGTTCTCTCGCCGGAGCGGGACTTGAGCCGGTCGCCGTTGTTTCAGGTGATGTTCGCGCTCCAGAATGCGCCTTACGCCACGCTGGAACTGGGTTCGGCAACGCTCGAAAGGTTTGATGTCCGCAAGGTCGCCGCCCAATTTGATCTCACCGTCGCCATGGCGGAAATGGCCGGCGGAATGCAGTGCTCCTTAGAATACTGCACTGACTTGTTTGAAGCGGCCACGATCACCCGCTGGATCGAACAGTTCAAGGTCTTATTGGGAGGTATCGTAGCCGACCCCGAGCAGTCCATCGCGGCCTTGCAGTTGCTGACCCCAAGTGAACGCGGGCAACTGGTGGGCGAATGGAATCGGACGGAGGCCAATTATCCGCGCGAGAAATGTCTAACGGATCTGATTGAGGAGCAGGCCGAGCGAACACCCAAAGCAGTGGCCGTAAGCAGCGAAGAAGGCCGGCTGACGTATGCCGAATTGAATGCCCAAGCCAACCAGATTGCCCGTCACCTGCGTCGCCTTGGAGTGGGGCCGGAAGCGCCGGTCGGCATGTGCATGGAACGCAGCCTGGAGATGGTGAAAGGGTTGCTGGGTATTTTGAAGGCCGGGGGCGTCTATGTTCCCTTGGATCCGGGATATCCGCTGGAGAGACTGCTCCATATAGTAGCGGACTCAAAAGCCCCCGTGACGCTGGTGCAGGAGAGATGGGTCAAAGAGCTTCCGCCTGACAGCGGCACGCTCGTGAAGGTGGATGCCGACTGGCCGCAAATCAGCCAGGAAAGCCAGGAAAATCTCAACGTAAGAATGGACCTGGATAATCTTGCCTATGTAATTTACACCTCGGGTTCAACTGGCGGACCTAAGGGCCCCATGAACACACACGGCGGAATCCTGAATCGCCTATTGTGGATGCAGGAGAGATTCGGCCTGAAAGAAGACGATCGTGTCCTGCAGAAAACACCTATCTGCTTCGACATATCGTTATGGGAATTTCTCTGGCCGCTAATGGTGGGAGCGGAACTGGTGATGGCCAGGCCTGGAGGGCACTTGGACCCAGAGTATGTGGCCAAGGCAATTGAAGAAAAGAAGATCACCACACTGCACTTCGTGCCATCCGCGCTGCGGGCGTTTCTGGAATCAACCGGCGGGGAAAAATGTGCAGGTGTACGGCGGGTGATTTGCAGCGGAGAAGTTCTGTCCCTGGATTTGCAGTCCGCCTTCTTTGGCCGGTTCCAGAGCAAACTGCACAATCTTTATGGGCCCACGGAAGCGGCGGTGGACGCGACCTTCTGGGCCTGCGAGCAAAACCATGGCAGAAAAAGCGTGCCGATCGGAAGGCCAATTGCCAATACGCAAATCTATGTGCTGGATGAGTTGATGGAGCCCACGCCACCCGGAGTGCCGGGAGAACTCTACATCGGCGGGACTGGATTGGCGCGTGGGTATCTGGGCCAGGTCGAGTTAACTGCGCAACGGTTTGTTGCCAATCCTTTCAGCGCTACGCCCGGGGAGCGACTGTATCGCACAGGCGATTTAGCGCGATATCTGCCAGATGGCAATCTGGAGTTTTTAGGAAGAATAGATGACCAGGTAAAGATTAGCGGCCATCGAATTGAGCCGGGAGAGGTCGAAGAGGTGATTCAAAGCCACCCGGCGGTGCAGCAGGTGGTTGTGGTGGTAGGCGAAGAGAAAGATATCAGGCAGTTGATCGCCTACATTGTGCCCCGTACGGGACAGGCGATCAATGCATTTGACCTCAAAAGACACGTCCGGCAGAAACTGCCGGAGCCAATGGTGCCGGCCTCGATCGTAGAGATAAAAGAATTACCTTTGATGGCCAGCGGAAAGATCGACCGGAAACGCCTGCCCAAGCCTGAAAGCATAAAGTCGGGCGTGGTCGAAAGCGACAAAGCGCCTCGCACGGAAGTAGAACGCTTTATTGCCGAAATCTGGAAGGAGCACCTGCAGGTAACCAACATTGGTGTTGAAGATAACTTCTTTGATCTGGGCGGGCATTCTCTGCTGATTCTGTCCATTCACGAACGTCTCGCTGTGCGCTTCAATGATCGAATAACAGTGATCGACCTTTTTAGCTATCCCAGCATTGCCACGCTGGCCAAATATCTTGAACAGCCCCAGGACGATTCTCCGCTTGAATTGGCGGCACTGGAGCGGGCCGACCGCCAGCTACAAGCGTTTGCCGCTGTAAAGGGAGGCCGAAGTGAAGCTGAGTGATCATCAGGCAGAATATGCTGCCAGCATTGCCGTCATCGGCAAGTCTGGCCGGTTTCCTAAGGCTGAGAATTTGGACCAGTTTTGGCGGAACCTGTGTGACGGCAAAGAAGCTATTTCTTTCTTCACCGATGAAGAACTCTTGTCCTCAGGCGTTGATCCGGAACTTTTGCGTCGGCCTAATTACGTGAAGGCGATGGGCATCGTGGAAGGCGCCGACCTGTTCGACGCCCAGTTCTTTGGCTTTACTCCCCGCGAAGCGCAAATGATCGATCCGCAGCAGCGCATGTTTCTCGAGTGCGCCTGGGAGGCGCTCGAAGACGCAGGCTACGCTTCTGATGATCCAGGAATGGTTGGAGTCTATGCCAGCTCTACGTTGAGCACCTATATGAGGAACCTATTGAGCCACCCTGAGATTCTGGGTTCCTCTGACGTCATGCAGCTCGTATCCGGCAACGACAAAGACTATGTAGCCACGCGCGTCTCCTACAAATTGAACCTGAGGGGACCAAGCGTGTCTGTTCAAAGCGCGTGCTCCAGTTCGCTGGTCGCCATTCACATGGCGTGCCGCAGCCTGCTGACTTACGAATGCGATATGGCTCTGGCCGGCGGCGTCTCGCTAGGGGTTCCTCTCAAACAGGGTTACCTCTATGAGGAGGGCGGGATCACTTCACCGGATGGGCACTGCCGGGCATTTGATGCCGGGGCAAATGGCACGATCATAGGATTCGGATGTGGTGTTGTCGTGCTGAAGCGGCTTTTTGAGGCCATTAAAGATGGTGATGCGATTCAAGCGATCATTCGAGGCTCAGCGGTCAACAACGACGGCTCCAGCAAAGTTGGCTACACGGCTCCCAGTGTCGATGCGCAAGCGGATGTAATTCGCGCTGCTCTTGCTGTTGCACGCGTCCCTTCCGAAACTGTGAACTATATTGAAGCGCATGGCACAGGAACAGTGCTCGGAGATCCAATTGAATTGACGGCCTTGTCAAAGGCTTTTCGCTCTGGAGCGGGAAGAAAGGCCAGGTGCGCGATCGGTTCAATCAAGAGCAGCATCGGGCATCTGGACTCCGCAGCCGGGGTTGCGGGACTTATCAAGACCGTATTGACTTTGGAGCATAAGACGCTCGTACCCAGCTTAAATTTCGAGACTCCCAATCCTAAAGCCGGTTTTGACGGGAGCCCGTTCTATGTCAACACGCGTACCACCGAGTGGCCCGCCAACGGAACCCCCAGGCGCGCTGGTGTAACGTCTCTGGGCATTGGTGGAACGAATGTCCACGTGGTTTTGGAGGAAGCGCCAGAACTCGAGAAAAAGACATCGGATCGAAAGCATCATCTGCTGCTCCTTTCCGCAAAGAGCCAGGCTGCACTGGAATCCCTGGCCACCAAAATTTCGGGCCATCTTCAGAGCCACCCAGACCTTCAACTTTCAGACGTCGCCTATTCACTCCAGGTAGGCAGAAAAGCATTTCCTTATCGCCGTGCCATGGTATGCGAAACACTCGCGGAGGCAATTGAAGGGCTTAATCATCCCACCGGTGAAGGTGTAGCCAATGGAGTGGCAGAGTTGCGAAACCGCCCGGTGGTATTCATGTTTCCGGGAGGCGGAACACAGTACCCCGGCATGGGACGCGAACTCTATCAGCAGGAACGCGTCTTTCGCGAGAGCTTTGACAAGTGCACCGAACTGCTGATGCCTATTCTCGGACGCGACCTGCGAACCCTGGTTCACTCCGATGCGACAGAAACAGAAGCGGCCGCATCTGCCTTAGTGCGGCCCTCACTGGGGCTGCCCGCCATCTTTGCGACTGAATATGCAATGGCGCAGCAATTCAAATCATGGGGCATTGAGCCCAAGTGGATGATTGGACATAGTTTGGGAGAATACGCTGCAGCGTGCGTTGCCGGTGTATTTTCTTTGCCTGATGCGCTTGCATTAGTGGCTTTGCGTGGAAGATTATTTGAAACTCTTCCTCCTGGGGCCATGGCCAGTGTCCAGATGCGCGAAGCCGACGTTGCGGCCCTGCGTTTAGAAGGTGTGAGTATTGCCGCCATCAATGGGCCTGACACGTGCGTGATTGCTGGGAAAGTGAGTGCGATAGACCAGGCCATAGCAATCCTCGAATCAAAAGGAATCGAGTCGCGGCGGTTGCATATAGAAACCGCATCGCACTGTTCAATGGTGGACGCGATTGCTGGCGAATTGCGCTCTTTTTTGGAGCGGCTCAAACTCAGCATTCCGCAAATTCCATTTATCTCAAACCTGACCGGTAACTGGATTACGCCTGATCAGGCTGTTGATCCGGGCTACTGGGTCCAGCACCTTCGGAATACGGTCAGATTTGCGGATGGAATTTCAGAGCTGCAGAAGCAGCCGGGCATCGCGCTGCTGGAACTCGGGCCCGGGCACACTCTCAGTACTCTGGCCCGTACCCTGGTCAGGGGAAAATCGGTTGCGGTCATTTCGTCAATGAAGCATCCCCAGGAAACGGCCCCGGAAACTCGCGTGCTTTATGCGAGTCTGGGCCGGTTGTGGCTCGCCGGCGTCGATGTGAACTGGAAGGCATTTCATGCGGGGGAACAGTGTCGCCGAACCTCGCTGCCAACGTATCCTTTTGAGAGACACCGTTATTTTATTGAGCCCATGCGCTCTGAAAATGCCCGGCCTGGTCTTCTTCGCAAAAAGCCCGACATCAAAGATTGGTTTTATGCCCCATCGTGGAAACAAATGGCAGCATGGAAACCGTTAAGGATGCAACCGGAAGCAGCCACCACATGGGTGGTGTTCACTGGCGGCGGCAAGCTGGAATCGGACTTTGTGGAGGAACTAAGAAAGGCAAACGACGAGGTGACCGTGGTGCTGGCCGGGCGGGAGTCGAGCGGTTTTGAGCAGCTGGGAGGATATGAATTTCGCATCGACCCTGGCAACGCCGGCCACTATCAGAAACTATTCGCCATGTTTCCGGGTTCCGGCCCCGCGAATTTCGTACACTTTTGGAGTTTGACCCATGATCCGGGCGAACCAGAGCATGCGGACCTCCAGCGCGCCTTTTATAGCCTGTTTTTCCTGGCGCAGACCGCCGGCGAAGCGAGCATCGACGAGCAAAAGAATGTATGGATCGTGAGCAATGATCTGGCGGCAGTCTGCCAAGACGATCTGCCCAGCCCTGATAAGGCAATCCTGCTGGGGCCATGCCGGAATATCCCGCACGAATATCCGAATCTGCATTGTGCGTTAATTGATGTGGGGGCGCCGGAGCGAAATACTGT
>DATCAX010000545.1:0-4264 GCA_036512375.1 Candidatus Angelobacter sp.
AAGCCGGCGCAGGAAGCCGTTCCCGTGGCGCAGCTCAGCACCCGTGAGCTTTACCGCCAGAAGTACAATCCCAACAAAGAGTTTGCCCGCTGGTACTGGATTGAATTCAACCGCAGGCTGGCGCTGCCTACTGCCTGCCTGGTGCTTGTGCTGATTGGCATTCCCCTTGGTCTTTCCGCCAAAAAGGGCGGCAAGGGGGCCGGCTTTGTGCTCACCATTGTGCTGGTCTTCATCTACTATTTCATCTCGATCATTGGGGTATCGTTGGCGCGTGGGGGAAAGATGTCGCCCGTGTTTGGCGTATGGATGGCCAATATCGTCTTCGGGATCATCGGCACGGCACTGCTCTGGCGCACGGATAAAATTCCCATTGAGCTCGGGCTTGGCCAGATGCTTATGGGCCAGTTTAAGGACGCCTTCGGAAAATTATTCAACTCCAAAGCTGAAGAGCCTGCGACCAATGGCAGCCGGAGGCGCAGCCGTCTCTTCAGCACACGTTTCCCCCTTATTCTCGATGACTACGTGCTGCGCAGCTTTGTCAGCTATCTGCTGCTTATCCTTGCCAGTCTGCTGGTCCTGTTCCTGGTTTTTACCTATTTTGAGCTGCTCTCTGACATCGTAAGAAAGAAAATTCCCATCCTGACACAGCTGGAATACCTTCTCAACTTTGTGCCCTCTGTGCTGTATCAGATCACTCCTCTGGCCGTGCTGCTGACCGTGCTGATCATGTTCGGACTGATGCAGAAATCAAATGAAATCACCGCCATGAAAGCGACCGGCGTAAGCATCTACCGTGCCGTAATCCCGATTCTCATTATCGCCACCACTCTGGCCGGCGGGCTCTTTGTGCTGGACCAGTGGTACCTGCCTTACGCCAACAAGCGGGTTGAAACCTTGCGCAACATGATCAAAGGCAAGCCGGCGCAGACCTACCTGAGGCCTGACCGCAAATGGATTTTTGGCGAGAGCAAGAAGAAGTCAGACGGCACAGTGGAAAACCGCAAGATTTATTACTATGAGGCGTTTGATCCGGACAGAAACACCTTCGGCAGCGTCTCAGTCTTTGAGCTGAATCCTCATTCATTCCAGATGGTCAAGCGTGTCTATGCCGCTCGTGCGCGCTGGGCGGAACACTTAATGAAATGGACATTCGAGAATGGCTGGCAGCGCACATGGAGCAACTCCCCTGGCGCCGATCCTCATGAAGACCTGCGCAAGTTCGATGTCAGCACTTTTGCCGAGCTGAACGAACCGCCTACCTACTTCAAGAAGGAAGTTTTGCAATCATCTGAAATGAACTATGACGAATTGCAGCGCTATATCTATGACCTTCAACAAGGCGGATTTGATGTGGTACGTCTCCGCGTTCAATTACAGAAGAAAATCGCCTTCCCGCTGATTACGCTGGTCATGGCTGTACTTGCCGTGCCTTTCGCCCTTTCCGGCGGCCGCCGGGGAGCGCTCAGTGGAGTAGTTGTTGCGCTGGTCATCGGAGTGACATACGTTTTGACCTCCAGCTTGTTTGAAGCTATGGGCAATGTCAGCCAACTGCCGCCGCTCATCGCAGCATGGTCGCCTGACCTGATCTTTGGGCTGGCCGGCGGGTATTTGATCATGAAGACGCCGTCGTAATAGGCGGTTTCATGCGTTTTCGACTTTTAGATCATTGCTGAAAATGATCAAGTTTCCACCCCTAATTGGAGTATCATTTCGCCCCGTAAGGAGGTGCAAATGCTCCCAGCTTATGGCGTCGTGGTGGGGCAGTACGTAAGTTACACAACGAATCAAGGTCAATGGATGCACGTTGATCTCAACATCAATGCGGCCAATGTGCCGTACCAGGCCGCGGTTGACGTAAATGAACCCAACGGGTTATTTCAGTATCAGGTTTTCAATAACCTGGACCTAAATCTGTTCGGTCCCATTGCAGGATTGCCTGCTGGCTGGCACCCATTGGCCGCTGACCCAGCCTCCGGCGCAATAGACTATGCACGAAGTCCGATACTCCAGAAGCCGCTCGGCTGCCTCGCAATCCTGTGGGCAATGCTGAATGCCATTTTTCGGACCAACTTCCAAACCTGGACGAACGTAACGGGGAACGAGGCCGGCACTGCGCTGGTCGCGATGGTCAACGGGTCAACCAAAGTATTTGCCTTTGGGGCTCCCTATACAACTGGCTTTGGCGTGCATGACGTACATTGCAATCAGGGAGATCCTCCCGGCCCATTCCAGCATTTGGATGGCATCTGGCAAGACGGCTGCGTTTTTGCCATCAAAGCAGATGGCACGCTCTCCGCTTACCTAGGTAAGTTCTCCACGCAGTCTCTTAAGACCGACAATAACGGCCTTCCGATTTGATGTCGCCCGGCCGGCCTAAGTGGCCGGCCGCAACCCCCGCTGGGATAATTCCCGCTCCATTCTGCTGTTAAAATCATCTATTAGCTTTCATGGGAAAAAGTCTCAAGCCGCTCTGGCCTTACCTGAAAAAGTACCGCATCACGCTTTTTCTGGGCGCGATCACGGTGCTATTCAATAACGGCCTGTGGGTGCTGTCTCCCCAGGTGGTGCGCCGCGCCGTGGATGAACTGAACCACCATGGCATCACGCAGCACAAAATCCTGATCTATTCCTCTTTGCTGATTGGACTCGCGCTGGGCAAGGGTGTTTTCCAGTTCCTTACCCGCTGGCTCGTGATTGGAGTCTCGCGTGAGATTGAATACGATCTCCGCAATGACATGTTCGGCCACCTTGAATCTCTTTCTTACTCTTATTACCAGAAGAACCGAACGGGTGACATCATGGCCCGGGCCACCAATGATCTGAATGCGGTGCGCATGCTGCTCGGTCCTGCCATTATGTACTCGGCAAATACGCTGGTGTTTACGGCGGTGGCGCTGGTCTTCATGTGGCAGATCAGTCCCAGGCTGACGCTGTATGCCTTCGCGCCTCTGCCCATCGCGAGCATTATTGTGCAATACATTGGCCGTCGAATCCATGAGCGGTTTGAAAAAATCCAGGCGCAGTTTTCTGATATTTCTGCCCGCGCACAAGAGAATTTCTCCGGCGCCCGTGTGGTCCGAGCCTATGCGCAGGAAGAAGCGGAGATCGCCCTTTTTGAAACCAGCAATCAGGAATATGTAACGCGGAGTCTCCCGTTGGCCCGCCTGACCGGCATGTTATGGCCTACGCTGGAACTGCTGCTCGGCCTGGCGCTGGTGCTGGTGTTGTGGATGGGCGGCCGTGAAGTGCTCATGCGCCACATCAGCCTGGGCGATTTTGTGGCTTTCAATACCTACATTGTCATGCTGACGTGGCCAATCATCGCTCTGGGCTGGGTCATCAACATCTTTCAGCGCGGAACCGCTTCGATGGGGCGCATCAATGAAATTCTGGTAGCGCGGTCTGAAATTACCGATGCCGAAGTTGCCCCCGATCTCCACGCAACCACAGCGTTGCGCGGTGAGATTGAGTTCCGCCATCTTAATTTCACGTATGACAGCACGCCGGTGCTCAAAGACGTGAACCTCACAATACCGGCAGGCAGCAGTCTGGCGATCGTCGGACCCACCGGCTCAGGCAAGACCACACTGGTAACCCTGTTGCCTCGTATCTATGACGCAGCACCTGGTTCCCTGCTGATCGATGGCCGGCCCATACGTGAATATCCGCTCGAAACGTTGCGCCAGAACATCGGCTTTGTTCCGCAAGAAACTTTCCTTTTCAGCGACTCAGTGCGTGAGAACATCGCCTTCGGCGTTGAAACCGCCAGCGACGACCAGGTGCGCCGCGCCGCCGCAGCTGCCAACATTGCTGCCGATATCGAAGACTTCCCTGAAGGCTACAAAACGCTGGTGGGTGAGCGCGGCATCACGCTATCCGGGGGACAAAAGCAGCGCACCGCGATTGCACGCGCCATCATCCGCGACCCGCGTATTCTCGTCCTGGACGACGCTCTCTCCAGCGTGGATACCTACACGGAAGAAACAATCCTCAACTACCTGCGTGAAGTGATGCGTGACCGCACCACCATATTTATCTCCCACCGCGTCTCCACCGTCCGCAATGCTGACCGCATCGCCGTGCTTCATGAAGGAAGCATTGTGGAACTGGGCACGCATGAAGAACTCATCGCGCGCAATGGCTACTATACTGACCTCTACAACAAGCAGTTGCTGGAAGAAGAATTGGCCCGGGTCTGACCATGAAGCGAGTCGTGGTGGCCGAACTGCTCGATACTGACGCCGGTACGCCCCGCGAAGTAGCA
>DATCAX010000546.1:0-4687 GCA_036512375.1 Candidatus Angelobacter sp.
CCGCCAAACTCTTTGAACTCGTACGTGTGCTTGCGTTCGTATAGCATTCCGGCCAGCATGAACAGCGCGCCTGTCGAGATGCCATGATTCAGCATCTGGTAAACAGCGCCGTCAGTGCCGATTGTCGTGAGGCTGAAAATGCCCAGCACCACAAAACCAAGATGGCTGACGGATGAGTAGGCAATCAGCTTCTTCAGGTTCGGCTGCACCAGCGCCACCAGCGCACCATAAATTATTCCAATCACCGCCAGAGTATTGATCCAGCTTGAGTTGTAGGCCGCCTGGTCGGGGAACATGCCCACGCTGAACCGCAACAAGCCATACGTTCCCATCTTGAGGAGCACGCCGGCCAGCAGGACGGAGCCAGCGGTGGGCGCTTCCACGTGCGCATCCGGCAGCCAGGTGTGCAGCGGAAATAGCGGGACCTTGACGGCAAAGGCGATAAAGAAGCCAAGGAACAGCCATTGCAATGCGCTGGAAGAAAAGCCGCCATGAGCAATGACGTCGCGGAAGGCCGTGTACTCAAAGTTGTGCTGCGGATTGTGCGTGTACAGCCAGATGATCGCGGCCAGCATGAAGACTGAAGCGACCATCGTATAAAGAAAGAACTTAACCGCTGCGTAAACCCGGCGCTCATGCCCGTACATGCCGATCAGCAGGGCCATGGGGATCAGCGTGGCTTCCCAGAAAACATAGAACAGGAACATGTCCAGCGAGAGGAAGACGCCGATCATCGCCATCTCCAGCAGCAGGAGGAGGACAAAGAATTCCTTGATGCGGTCATGAATCGATTTCCACGAAACCAACACACTCACGGGAACCAGCAGAGTGGTGAGCAGCACCAGCCACATAGAGATACCGTCAGCGCCCATGTGGTAATGGATCGTCTGGCCGATCCAATTGTGGTTTACATCGAACTGGAAGCCTGATGTTCCATAGGCGAAGTTCATTGGCAGGTAAAGCGAGAGCCCGAAGGTGGCGATAGAGATGATGAGAGCGGCCCAGCGCACGGCGCGATCATTGCGCGGCATCAGCATCAGTACCAGGGCGCCAACGGCGGGTAGGAACGTGACCAACGTGAGGATGGAGCTGTTCACCGCGTCACCCCCAGCCAGATCATGTAGCCGACAATTGCCGCTCCGCCAATGGCGACCCATGCTGCGTAGGAGCGTATGTTGCCGGACTGCATGCGCCGCAGTTCATTGCCCACGCCTTGCGATGCGGTGCCTGCGCCGTTTACCAGACCGTCAATTACGCCCTGATCAACGCCACGCCAGAGAACGACGGTGGAGAGCGCCAGCAGCGGCTTGACTAAGAGAGCGCCATAACCTTCGTCAACGTAGTACTTGTGCAGGACCATGGTGTAGATGCCATGCATTTTCGAGGTGATTCGTTCCGGCAACTCGGGGCGCTTGTAATAAAACAGATACGCGAAGAACAGGCCGATCAAGGCTGCGGCGACCGAGGTATCGGCAAGGAGCCATTCTTCATTTGTTGGTTTCTCTTCCGGAGCATTGGTTGTATCCAATACTCTTACGGTCGGCGCAGGTTGCTCGCCGGCAACAGCAGGCGACTCCATTACGGGCGCCAGAAAATGTTCAATCTCATTATGTCCGCGCATGAACTGCGGCACTCCGACCCATCCGCCGACCACTGACAGCACGGCCAGAATCACCAGCGGTGCCAGCATGATCCAGGGGGATTCATGCACCCCGCCGTGTCCGTGAGCTTCATCGTCGGCGTGGCCGTGAGAGTGCGAAGCAGCGCCGTGCGCAGCCTGTGCCGGTGCGTGGGCGGAATGAGCTTCTTCTCCGACATCGACCCCACCAAGTTTGAGTTCGCCAAAAAAGGTCATGAACCAGAGGCGGAACATATAAAACGACGTAAGCCCGGCTGTCAAAACGCCGATGGCCCAGATCACCGGCCCGCCATAAGGGCTGTGGAACACCGCGCCAAGGATTTCGTCTTTGCTAAAGAAGCCGGCGAATGGCGGAATTCCGGCGATGGCAATCGTGGCGATCGTAACCACCCAGAACGTCCATGGAATCAGCTTGCGCAGGCCGCCCATGCGCCGCATGTCCTGCTCACCGCCCACGGCATGAATCACCGAGCCCGCGCCCAGGAAGAGCAGAGCCTTGAAGAACGCGTGCGTCATCAGATGAAAAATTCCGGCCGAGTACGCCGCGACGCCGCAGGCCAGAAACATGTATCCCAGCTGCGAGACCGTGGAGTAAGCCAGCACACGCTTGATGTCTGTCTGCGCCAGGCCCATGGTGGCGGCAAAAATTGTCGTGATGCAGCCGATGATGGCGACGATCTGAAGAGCATGCGGCGCCAGATTAAAAATGGCATGCGAGCGGGCGATCATGTAGATGCCCGCGGTCACCATGGTCGCGGCATGGATCAGTGCAGAGACTGGTGTCGGGCCTTCCATGGCATCTGGCAGCCAGACGTAAAGCGGCACCTGGGCTGACTTGCCGGTGGCGCCAAACATCAGACACAAAGCGATGGCAGTAAATAGACCCCAGCCTGCTTCAGGAGTGAAATGGCCTTCGGCGATTTTGCCGAACACTGCGTCATAGTTCAGCGAACCGAAATGCTGGATGATCAGAAACATCCCGATCAGGAAAGCGAAATCGCCGATGCGGTTAACGATGAACGCTTTCTTGCCCGCGTCGGCGGCCGAGTCCTTAAGAAAGAAGAAGCCAATCAGCAGGTAAGACGCGAGCCCGACGCCCTCCCAGCCTACGAACATCAGCAGATAATTGTTCGCCAGGACCAGCGTGAGCATGAAGAACATGAAGAGGTTCAGGTAGGCAAAGAAGCGATAGTAACCGCCTTCATGCGCCATGTATCCAACGGAATAAATATGAATCAGGAACCCGACGCCCGTGACGATCAGCACCATGATCATCGAGAGCTGGTCGAGATAGAAACCGAAAGGCGCCGAGAACGTGCCAGCAGTGATCCATGTTGCGAGCGTCTCAATGTGGGGGAGAGCAATGCCGCTGCCCGGCCACACGGTCCAGACGGCCCACGCTGCCCAGCCGAATGATGCTGCGGTAAAGAGCAGGGCAACGGCACTGACCATGGCGTTCTTGAAGCGACGTCCCAGCAGGCCATTGATCGCTGCGCCGATCAATGGAAGCAGCGGAATTACCCAGAGATTTAGGTTCTTGGTCATAATTTCAGCAGGTTCACGCGATCAACGTTCAAGGTCTCACGGGTGCGGTAAACAGAAATGATGATTGCCAATCCAACAGCGGCTTCCGCCGCGGCCACTACCATCACAAAGAAGACAAAGACCTGTCCGCTCAGCGGGATGACTGGATCGCCATTGGCGAGAACCGCCGGATGTGTATGCCAGTAATTGGCGAACGTCACGAAAGTCAGGTTCACGGCGTTGAGCATCAGCTCGATCGACATGAAAATGGTGATGATGTTGCGCTTGAGCAGGAACCCCAGGACGCCCAGCGAGAACAGAATGCCGCTCAGGATGAGATACCAGGAAAGTGGAACCATCTAATTCTCCCTCTTTCCCAGTACGACTGCGCCCATAATGGCGATCAGGATCAGCACTGAGGTGATTTCAAAGGGCAAAAGAAAATCGCGAAACAGCAGTCGCGCTATGTTGTGGGTTTCGCCGAAATCGCTGGAAGCTATGGTGACGCCGCCCAGCTTCCCGCTGCCGCTCACCAGCAGCCAGCCCACCGTTCCAGCCAGAACCACCACCCCCGGCACGCCGACGAAAAGCGCGATCCGGCTGCCGCGCGTGCGCTCTTCTGCGCCGGCGTTCAATAGCATGATCACAAAGACAAACAACACCATGATCGCGCCCGCATAAACGATCACCTGGATGGCCGCCACAAATTCGGCACCCAGTAGGAGATAGATCAGTGACAGCGCAGCCATTACCACTATCAAAGAAAGCGCGCTGTTGATGGGGTGTCGTTGCGCCAGCAGGTTTATGGCGCCCGCCACGCAGATTAGACCGAAGACGATGAATAGAACCTGATGGACCATCCGGTTATGCCCCCCACGCCACGATCAGGCTGGTGACAATAATGTTGGCAATGGCCAGCGGTAGAAGGAACTTCCATCCGAAAGCCATGAGCTGGTCATAACGGAAGCGCGGCAGCGTGCCGCGAATCCATATATAGAGAAAAATGAAAAAGAAAACCTTGCCCGCGAAATACACTACCGGCAGCAGTGCCTGCCCGATCGGCGGCAGAAATGCAAGATGTGGACCATGCCATCCGCCAAAGAAGAGCAGAGTAGCCAGGCACGCGACGGTAAACATGTTCACGTACTCAGCCATAAAAAACATGGCGAACTTCATCGAGCTGTATTCGGTGTGGTATCCGGCCACCAGTTCGGTTTCGGCTTCCGGCATATCAAACGGGATGCGGTTGGTCTCAGCGTATGCCGCCAGCAAATAAATAAAGAAGCCGACGATCTGGGGAAAGATAAACCAGTGCGGGATGTGCGTATTATGTCCGCCCAGCACCCACGTGTCGCTCTGGGCAAAGACAATTTCACGCAGACTCAAACTTCCGGAGAGAAGCAGAATGCCGACAAGGGATAGGCCGAGCGCAAGCTCATAGCTGATCATCTGCGCGCTGGCGCGCAGCGAACCGAGCAGGGAATATTTACTGTTCGAGGACCATCCGGCGAGCGCGACGCCGTA
>DATCAX010000547.1:0-5372 GCA_036512375.1 Candidatus Angelobacter sp.
CGCAGCTCTTTGACAAGCTGCTGAATGAGAACACGTGAAAATTCCAATCAGGAGACCAGGTGGAGTAATGAGCAAGGGCAATGGACGGGCTGACGTTAGCCTGGAAGAACAGCTGAAAGAAGAACAATTGAAAGACCAGAAGCAGAGCCTGGAAAACGAACTTCCCGCAGCGGACGCGGCCGATGGTTTTGAGGAGAAGAGCGTCTCTGCTTCCGATATCCAGGTTTCCGCCGAGACGGCCCCTGAGAGCGAGTTGCTGAGGCTGCGCGGCGAGCGCAACGACCTGTTTGAACGGCTGGCTCGACTGCAGGCCGAGTTTGATAACTATCGCAAACGCGCGGCAAAAGAAAACGCCGAGTACCGCGATTATGCGGTGTCAGACGCTGCCCGCACACTGCTGCCGGTAATCGATAGCTTTACCCTGGCGCTAAAGAACACTGCTGCGAAGCCGGAAGATTTGCGCAAAGGCGTGGAACTGATTTTCAAGCAGCTTCAGGACGTGCTGCAAAAGCTGAATATCGAGCGCATCCCAACGCAAGGCGAGCCATTTGATCCGCGGGTGCATGAGGCCATTGAGATGGTTGAAACCGACGCGGCGCCGGACCATCATGTGCTGGAAGAATTGCAGCCGGGCTATCGCATCAAGGGAAGACTGCTCCGGCCGGCAATGGTGAGAGTGGCGAAAAAGGTTGGGTAGTTCAGAGTCTCCTGAAAAGCATTTTTAGGCATTTCTGAGGAAGAAACTGTGCCAACGTTTGGTAATAAACGCCGTACTCAAAGAAGAAAAATGCTTCGACACGCCAAGGGCGGGAATCGAAAGCAAAGGCGAGCTGAGTGGCGACAACTAAAATCGGAACGTCCGACCATCGGCGGGATCCTGGATTTGCTGGGCCTGATGGAGATCTTCAACCTGTTTTGATCGAAACATATTGTTGAGGTAATTTTTGGCGACGCAAGCAAAACGCGACTATTACGAAATATTGAGTGTGACTCGCACGGCCACCGAGCAGGAGATCAAAAGCTCCTACCGCAAGCTGGCCATGCAATACCACCCGGACCGCAATCCCGGGAATGCTGAGGCGGAAGAAAAGTTCAAAGAGTGTACGGAAGCCTACAGCGTGCTGATGGACTCAGACAAGCGCGCTCGCTATGACCAGTATGGGCACGCGGCCGTGAATGGCGGAGGCTTTGGCGGGTTTGACGCTTCTAACTTCGCTGATGTCAGCGACATTTTCGGCGACATCTTCAGCGACTTTTTCGGTGTGAATGTGGGCGGTGGCCGTGGCGGCCGCACCCGTGTGCAGCGCGGTGGCGACGCTCGGGCCGATCTCACGCTGACCTTTGAGGAAGCGGCCTTCGGCAAGAAAACCCAGGTCAAGGTCCGCCGTTATGAAGCCTGCGAGCAATGCAAAGGCAGCGGATCAGCCGGTTCTAAAGGTCCCACAACATGTCCAACGTGCGCTGGCCGCGGCCAGGTCCGGTATCAGCAGGCCATGTTCAGCATCGCGCGCACGTGCCCCACCTGCCAGGGACAGGGACGAGTTATTTCCGATCCTTGCGCCAAGTGCAAGGGTGAAAGCCGCTTGATGAAAGAACACGTTGTTGACGTAGGCGTTCCCGCAGGCGTCGAAGACGGCACCCGGATTCGCTATCAGGAACAGGGAGACATTGGCCCTAACGGCGGCCCAGCGGGCGATCTTTACGTTGTGCTGGAGGTGAAGCCACATCCCTTCTTTGAGCGTGAGGGAAAGGACCTGCACTGTTCCGTGCCAATTTCAATCAGCCAGGCGGCTATGGGAGCGGAAATCGTCATACCAACACTGGACGGTGGCGAGCACAAGCTCAAGGTGCAGGAGGGAACGCAATCGGGGACAACCTTCCGCGTTCGCGGCAAAGGCGTACCGGCGCTGCAGAGTTCGGGCAAAGGCGATATGTTTGTTAAAGTCCGGGTGGAGACGCCGCGAAAGCTGACCAAGCGCCAGCGCGAGCTGATGTCTGAACTGGGCGAGACTTTCAGTATTGACAACAAACCGGAGCCGCGTAGCCTGTTTGAAAAGGTGAAAGACATCTTTGGGTAAATACTACATCTGGTTCGTGGTGGTTGTGGCAGGTCTGGCCGGCTTGATCCGGTTAATCTTGCCGCGGCGCTTCGCCGAATTGCAACTGGAGCGATTCAAGGTCCCGAACGCTATCTCCAAGGCGAAGATGCGAAGCCTGCTGTTTCTAGCCGTCGGAATCGTCTTTGGCGGAATCTATTTTCTTCCCTGGGGCCACCAGAGCTGGATTATTATCGGAACGGTTTTTTCGACTGTCAGCGCAGCTGAAGCCTATTTCCAGGCGCAGTATCCCACCTTGGAGGCGCTGGTCTTCCAAAGCCGCCTGTTGGGGATCCTGTACCTTGGTCTTGCTGCCGGTTCTTACGTAATGCTCAAAAAAATATGACGCGCAGGCGCTGGATAGCCGATCGCGTGGAAGGCGACCGCGCCTGGCTTCTGGGATCTAACGCCAACCATCTCTTCCGCGTCCTTCGGGTAAAGGTCGGCCAGGAATTCGATGTGGCGGCAGACGGGCTGCTCCGTTCGGCGAAAGTGGTTTTAGCCTCGCACGACCAGGTTGAGTTTGAGCTGGGAGCAGAAGTTGAAAGCGCGGCCCTACCGCAAATCACCGTTTATCTTTCCATTTTTAAATTCGACCGCCTGGAATGGGCGCTGGAAAAGTTGACGGAACTGGGCGTGAGCTGCGTTATTCCGATGGTCGCACAGCGTACGGAAGAACACCTGGCCAAAGCGGCTGCCAAGCGCGTGGAACGCTGGCGCAAGATTGCCCGCGAGTCGTCACAGCAGGCGCGCAGGATTGCGCCGCCAGAGATCGCCGAGCCTGCGGCGCTCAAGAAAGCCATCGCTGAAGCGCAGGGAAGCCGCATTGTGCTTTCCGAAGCGGAAGAGCAAGTCTCATTGAAAGCCGTGCTGTCGGACAATCGGGCGCCGCTGGCGCTGGCGTTCGGGCCGGAAGGTGGATGGTCAGAGACTGAGTTGGACCTTTTTGTTGCTTCCGGATGGAAGCCAGCTTCATTGGGTCACACTATCCTTCGGGCGGAGACCGCAGCTATTGCGGCTGTGGCGGTGGCGATGACGGAATTGGAATCACCCTAACGAGCTTGGCAAACCGCAGACCACGTTCACATTTTTCCCTTGCAGAGAAAGAAATCCTACTTTTCCTCAGCTTAATTCCATTTAGCCATTGTGCCCTTCGCCTAAGATTCGCATAATAAGGATAAGAGCTGCAGCGGTGACAACATTTACTCCCAATTCGAAGCAGAAAAAGGCAATCGAGCACGCCCTCGGGCCGATGCTAGTGCTGGCCGGCGCGGGTACAGGCAAGACCACCGTGCTGGTGGAGCGCATTGCCTGGCTGATTGAGCAAGGGCACGCCAATCCTGAAGAGATTTTGGCCATTACATTCACGGACAATGCAGCCGATGAACTGAAAGCTCGTGTCGAGAAGCGCCTGCGCCGAAAAACTGCACTGTTTGCCGGAACGTTCCATGCCTATTGCCTGGGCGTGCTCAAGCGCGCAGGGCAGGACTTCAATCTGCTGTTACCTGAGGATGTTTACGTCTTCTTGCGGCAGCGCATCGACCAACTGGGCCTGAAGCGTTTCATCAAGCCGGCTGATCTGGGCCAGTTTCTGGAAGACCTGAAGAATTTCTTTGATCGCTGCCATGAAGAGCTGGTGGGGCCGGAACAGTTCCAGCAGTACGTGGATGGTTTGCGCACTGGAAGCGATGTCCCGCGCAACTGCCGATCGAAAGACGTGGAAGGGATGGGGGCGGAGGAGATTGTTGAGCGCTGGCAGGAGATAGCGCGCGTTTACACGAACTCCATGCGGCTGCTGGAGCGCGACAACCTGGGAACGTTCGGCATGATGATCCGCAACGCTGTACGGCTGCTGCAATCAAACGTGGCATTGCTGGAACGCGAGCGGCGCAAGGCAAGGTTCATCCTGATCGACGAGTTTCAGGACTGCAATTCCAGCAACATCATTCTGGCGCAGCTTCTGGCCGGGGCAGAGCAGAACATTTTTGCCGTCGGCGATCCGGACCAGGCCATCTATCGCTTTCGAGGAGCGTCCAGCGCGGCTTTTGAAGAATTCCAGAAGCGTTTTCCGCAGACCGAGGGCGTGGTGCTGGACGAGAACCAGCGATCGCGCGGGAATATTCTGCGCGTGGCTTTTGCGGCCATCAATGAGAACCCTCCGGTGCAATCGCTGGGAGACAAGGTGAAGTTCCAGCGCGCGCAGCTTGAATCCGGGCGCGACCGGCGTGACCAGCAGGAAGGACGCTTCGCTTTTGACGAACCGGTGGAAATCGTTCTGAGCGATTGCCACGAGGGCGAGGCCGCGCTCATTGGGGAAGAGATCGCTCAGCTGCGCCGCAACCGGCGGCCGGGTGACTGCTCCATGGCGGTCCTGTATCGCCAGCATATGCAGCGGGAAGACCTGATGGCTGAACTGGCTTCGCGTGACATTCCGTTTATCGTGATCGGGCTCAACGTGCTGGAAACGGCGATGGCGCGGGACGTTCTGGCGCTGGCCGGGGCGGTCGGAAATGACAATGATGCGGACAGCCTGTTTCGCGTTTGTGCGTTGCCGAAATTCGATGTCGTTGCCGATGAGTTGCGAAAGAAGCTGGCGGTAGCCGGGGGGCAGAAAGGTTTCAAGGCTGTCTTGCAAACTCTGGAGTCGGCGGCGCCGGTGCTGGCTGCCATCAAAGAGGCACGCGCATTCATCAGGGAAGAGAAACTGACCGCGGAAGGCGCGCTCACGTATCTGGTCAGGCAGTTTGGTGTGCCGGAGCAGGACCCCGTGGTCCAGGCGATTCTGCGCTTTGCCGGGGTCTGGAAGAAAAAAGCCTTTGTGAAGGACTCGTCGTTGCCTGAGTTCCTGCAATATCTCGATTATTACCAGAAGGGCCGTGGCATTATTCCTTTGTTTACGGAAGAGCAGATGGCGGAACTGGAGCGCCGCAATCCTGACGCTGTCCAATTGATGAGCGTACACGCGGCCAAGGGCTTGGAGTTTTCCTACGTCTGGTTGCTGCGAGTTACTTCAGGTAGTTTTCCAACGTATTTCAAGGAAGGGCTGTTTGAATTTCCGCCGGCGCTGCGTAGCTCCATCGCCGTGGGCGACGGCAAGCTGGTGCATGATCAGGAGGAGCGCAGGCTCTTCTATGTGGCTATCACGCGGGCGCGCGACCGGCTGAGCATTGGGTCGCGTCCGGGGAAGGGCAAGAAAGATCCCACGCCGCCGGGCTTCCTGCGTCCTCTGATCGGAGACAGAAGGCTGAAGGCCGCGCTGACCACGCGCAACAGCGA
>DATCAX010000548.1:0-4521 GCA_036512375.1 Candidatus Angelobacter sp.
CTTTCAGCATAGTCAGCGTGTGGGAGCATGAACGCCTGAGGCCGCAGGATTTTTCTTCGTTGACCGCAAACCGCGATTACACCCACGTGGTGGGCGGAGCGGAGATCGACACGCAATATTTCAAATGGCTCAACCTGAGCGCGGAGATGGACTGGGGTACGGCCACGGACTTTGTTCCGCGCACCGGGCCGCCGGTGATCGCCTACCAGAACACCGCGTTTGTACGCGGGGTCGTCCGTCCCACGAAGGGGCTGACCATCGAGAACACTTACCTGATGACACGGCTGCTGGACCAGAACACGAACCTCAATATCTTCAACAACCACATTCTGCGTTCCAAGTGGAACTATCAGTTCACCAAGGAGTTTTCGCTGCGCCTGATCGGACAGTACGTAACCACGCTTTCCAATCCCGGGTTGACCATACTTCCGAACGCCAAGAGTTTTAATGGCGACGTGCTTTTCACGTACCTGCTGACGCCCGGCACGGCCATCTATGCCGGATACAACAGCGATCTGCAGAACATTGATCCATCGTTGCAGCGCGTCTGCGCCGGCCTGCCTTGCCTTCCCGGTCAAAGCTTTGACGGCCTGCTGCGAACGCGCAGCAACTTCATCAATGACGGCCGCCAGATTTTTATCAAGCTCTCGTATTTGTTCCGTTATTAGCGCGCGCCACAGTGAATCACGCAGCTATGCTTTGCCTTCCTTCACTCGCGCATAGGCCACCCCGACCAACAGAGCCAGGAGCACCAGCGGAATCAGTCCATGTTGATATTCATGATGACTGAAATGCGTATAAACCGCCCCGGCCATGATGATGCTGAGTCCGCCGGCCGCGAGCGCAGCCAGACGCGGCAGCAGCAACCCAAGACCACCCAGCGCTTCGCACACGCCGATGAACGTCGCAAACCACGCCGCGTAACCGTATTGAACGAACCCGGCTTTCGCCTGCGCGGGCTGCAGCAATTTGAAGCACCCGGAGAACAGAAACATTGCCGCCAGCAGAATGCTTACGGCCCACAACGCGATCTTTTGTCCTTTGGACATTGACGCTCCTTCGAAGTCATCCAAGAGTCAATTGCAACAACCGAACCTTAATCCGCAAGTATTAGTAGCAGATTACTGTGGCGAGAAAAAGGCTGTGAATTTTTATTGCGTGAAAGCACTCTGCATTCAGCAACTTGGGTTGTTTCGCACATAGCGGTGAAGAACTCTTTTTAGGGTTCAGTGTTTTTACATGTAGCAATCGGCTTGCTGAAACAAGATGCGTAATGAGGGAACAGGCTGACATGCGCTTGTGCTGGTTCAGATTTTCGTGGTTGTTCCTGAAGAGCGCCGTCGAGCGGCGTCGGGTTCCCGGCAAGGAGGATGTTATGGCGAAATTGATTGAATTCTACGTTCCGGCAAACTTCCAGACGCCGAAGACGCGGTGGACGCCTGAAGAGTTGCGGGGCAAGATCATCGACTTCCATGCCAGCACTACGCGCAAGTCGGCCTAGCGGGACCAGCAGGGTCGCCTTCCGCAAAAAGGTCGGCGGCCCAGCGTTTCTGAGATTTCCAACTGCGTAGAAATGCCAAGAACTCCGAACCTTGAAAAAATGTTTCCTATACACTGCGTAAGGCTTGGCTCTATTCTTTGTGCAAGTCGCACAACGAAGAACTGCCTGAATTAACTCGAATTTCTATATTCGTTCAAGTAAAAATCAGCACACGAGTCCGGCATACCTTTCAATCACTTGCAGCTCATTTATCGTTTATCATTGGCTGACAAGTATGGCCACCTCTGTTCGCTCCTTTGCCAAAATCAATCTCGGTTTGAAGATCGGCCCGCTGCGTGAAGATGGATTTCACGAGCTGCGCACCATCTATCAGACGGTTGCTCTGAGTGACCAGGTGCGGGTGGACCTGGGCAAGGGCGTGGGCATTGAGATTGTGTGCAAAGATCCACGGGTGCCTGACGATGAAAACAACACCTGCTGGCGCGTGGCGGACAGGATGTTGCGGTCATTGAAAGTGCGCGGGAAGGTGCGCATATCGATTGACAAGCGGCTGCCGGTGCAGGGCGG
Organism: Candidatus Angelobacter sp.; assembly: GCA_036512375.1. Lineage (GTDB taxonomy): Bacteria > Acidobacteriota > Terriglobia > Terriglobales > Acidobacteriaceae > Angelobacter. The sequence continues at coordinate 2,069 of DATCAX010000548.1, forward strand.
ACTGGGAGCAGCGTCGTCGAACGCCGTGGCCACGATGCTGGCGCTGGAAAAGGAACTGAAACAACAGTTGACTCCGGACGAGCGGCTGCGCATTGCTTCTGAGGTCGGCTCTGATCTGCCGCTATTTCTGGTGGGCGGCACGGTGCTGGGGACGGGCCACGGGGAACAGGTTTATCCGCTGGACGATCTGCCCAGCTTTGATTGCGTGATTGCCACGCCGAACGTCGGGGTATCGACGCCGGCGGCCTTTGCCGACTGGGACAAAAAATGGCCTGCCAAATTGTCTGGCACCAAATTGACTGACCCCAGCGGCTCAGATAGAATAAGTACGTTCAGTCGCACGATTTACGAATGGCTGAACGGGAGTTTTACCCCAACCGGTGTCCCAGGCAAAGGCCGGGACCGGGCCGAGGCACTGCTTCTCGACCTTGTCCGTACCGGGATTGAAAACGATTTTGAAAGTGTCGTTTTCCCTAAGTATCCCGCAATACGCGAGGTCAAACGTGCGCTTGAACGATCAGGGGCGAAGTATGTGTCGCTTTCAGGGTCAGGTTCCGCGGTGTTTGGTCTTTTTAGCGATCAGGAATCAGCAACCCAGGCAGTAAAAAAGCTGGAAGCGAACGATATTCCGGCCCATGCCACGGTAACTTTACCGCGAGAACGGTACTGGGCAGAGCTGTTTGGGGCGGGGGATCGGCGAGCGGAAAAGATCGGGTGAGAAACTGATCGGTTCATCGCGAAATCGGGGCATCGGGAAATCTGTTAGGAATTTTTTGGGCCGTCGACTAATGGTAGGTCAAGTGCCTTTGGAGCACTTTGTCTAGGTTCGAATCCTAGCGGCCCAGCCAAGTTTAGGGTTTGAGCAGGATGAACATGGGTGCGGCGGGCGGGGTCCTTCGACTTCGCTCAGGATTTCGCCAGCAGGCATCGGACGCCTGCTGAACGGCTCAAGTTCGAATCCTAGCGGCCCAGCCAAGTTTGAAGTTGCAAGGGAACACGCAAACGTCACTGCTCGCGCGGAGCGGACTCAATCAGGTCAGAAGCTCTCTGCGGGTACAACAACAATCCAGTGTGTAGCGAACCAGCTCATACGGAGAGAAAAACATGGCGACGATAGCGACAGCAACGGAAAAGCCGGAGAAAAAACTGGAACAGCCGAAGGAACAGAAACCTCAACGGTCGCGCACGGATGACAAGTTCAAGATCTTCTGTGGCACCGCTAACGAGGCTTTAACCGACGAGATCTGCGAATTCCTTGGGCTTGCCCGAGGCAAGGCGACGGTCACGCGTTTTTCTGATGGCGAAGTTTATATCCAGATCATGGAGAACGTGCGCGGCGCCGATGTTTTTGTGGTGCAGCCTACGTGTTTCCCGGTCGACGAACATCTGATGGAGCTGCTGTTGCTGGTGGACGCGCTCAAGCGTGCATCGGCGCGGCGAATCACCACGGTGATTCCGTATTACGGCTACGCGCGCCAGGACCGCAAAGATAAGCCGCGCGTTCCCGTGTCGTCAAAGCTGATTGCTGATTTGCTGACCACGGCGGGCGCGCACCGCGCACTGGTGGTCGACTTGCACGCGCCGCAGATTCAGGGCTTCTTTAATATTCCGGTAGACCATCTGTTTGCTTCGCCGGTGCTGGTGGACTACTTCAAGAAGATGCAGCTGCCGAACCTGACTGTGGTATCGCCGGACGCAGGCGGCGTGGAGCGCGCGCGCTTCTTCGCCAAAAAAGTTGACGCTGCCCTGGCTATCGTAGACAAACGCCGCACGGACATGAACGTGGCCGAAGTGATGAACGTGATCGGCGACGTGAGAGGCCGGACGTGCCTGATTATCGATGACATCATTGACACGGCGGGAACGCTGGTGAAGACCGCGGACGCGCTGATGCTCGCGGGAGCGTCGAAGGTATTTGCCTGCGCTTCGCATCCGGTGCTTTCCGGGCCGGCCATTGAACGTATTTCGAAGTCGCAACTGGACCAGGTGGTGGTGACGAACACCATTCCACTTACGGGCGCGGCAAAATCCGAGCCCAAGATTAAAGTTCTGTCGATTGCCGGCCTGCTGGGCCGTGCGATCCAATCCATACACGAAGAGACTTCCGTCAGCACTCTGTTTTTATAGAGCTGGTGGAAGCCGGAGAAGAAGGAAGAGACAATGAGTGCACAGGTAGAAGTAGTTGAAGCCCAACCCAGGCCGGACAGTTCGCGCGGCAAAAACGAAGCGCGGCGTCTGCGCGTGAGCGGTCGCGTGCCGGCAGTGGTTTACGGCGCAAAGAAAAATACCGTGGCGGTAAGCCTGGACCCGAAAGTGATTTCCCGGATCCTGGCTTCGGCAACCGGCCACAACACGATTTTTGACCTCCAGGTTGGAGCCGACGAGAAGACCAAGGCAATGATCGTGGACTGGCAGTTTGAGCCCGTCCGCGGCAGCATTCTGCACATTGACCT
>DATCAX010000549.1:0-3343 GCA_036512375.1 Candidatus Angelobacter sp.
ATGAGCTGCTGAATGCTCTGGATGAAAGGCTCAGCTTCACCTTTCTTGCCGCCCTCCTCCAGCGGCTCCGCGTCTGCGGTCGCCGGAGGGTCAATTTGTTTTTGCTCCTCGATCATCATGAGGCCGGCGCGGGCGCCAAAAACCAGGCCTTCCAGCAGGGAATTGCTGGCTAATCTGTTGGCCCCGTGAACGCCGGTGCAGGCGGCTTCGCCGGCAGCATAGAGTCCAGGCAGGCTGCTATGTCCGTTAAGATCGGTGCGGATTCCGCCCATCAGATAGTGCGCCGCAGGGCGCACGGGTATCTGGTCAACCGTTAGGTCCACGTTGTATTTGAGGCACGTTTCGTAAATACGGGGAAACCGCGCCCTGATGTGGTCCGCCTTCAAGTGGGTCAGATCCAGATACACCACCGGCTCCTTCAGGCGGCAGACCTCCAGTTCATGCGCGATGGCTCGGGCCACCACGTCGCGTGGCGCCAGTTCGCCCGCCTCGTGGTACTTGGGCATGAAGCGGTGCAGTTCAGAATTGCGCAGCACAGCGCCCTCACCGCGCAGAGCCTCAGAAAGAAGAAACCGTGGAGCGTTCTTGACGTAAAGCGCCGTTGGATGGAACTGCACAAACTCCATGTCACTGATTTCAGCGCCGGCGCGGTACGCCATTGCCACCCCATCTGCCGTGGCGACGGCGGGATTTGTCGTGTTGCTGTAAACATGGCCCGCTCCGCCGGTAGCCAGCAATATCGCTCCGCCGCTTACGTTGTGCGTCTCCCCTGCGCCTGAGATCAGGCTCACGCCCGTCACGCGGCCTGAGTCAACACAAAGTCTGGCGGTAAATTCAAATTCTGAAAATGAGATATTTTTCAGCGAAGAAGCTTTGGCGTAAAGTGCGCGCCCAATCTCGCGGCCGGTGGAATCTCCGTGGGCATGCAGAATGCGGTCTCGACTGTGCGCCGCTTCGCGTGTAAACGTCAACTTTGTGCCCTTGCGGTCAAACTGCGTGCCCCAATCGATCAACTCCTGGATACGGTCGGGGCCTTCCTCTACCAGGACATGTGCTGCTTCCACGTTTACGATTCCATCACCCGCGTGAATGGTATCTTGCAAATGCAGGCTGATCTCGTCTTCGTCGCTCAGGGCAACCGCGATTCCGCCCTGGGCATATTGCGTGGCAGATTCCGTAAGCTCCTGCTTGGCCAGCACCAGTACCTTGCCGGCATCAGCCAGGGTGATGGCCGCGCGCAGGCCGGCTACGCCGGCGCCCACAACAATAAAATCCACCTGTGCCGGAAGTTTTTTCATGGTGCGGAAATGGTAACAGAGGAATCAGCTGCCTGTATGCTGCGTGGGCGAGACTCGAAAGGTCGTGGCGTCTCTGTCCGCTTACGCTGTGGAGACTGGCCGTCCGAGGATTTCCGATCTAAATCATTTATTATCAGATCACGTGCAAAAGATCCGCGTTAGAACGAAGCCCGATGGGTATGTCGTCCAGGTAGGGGCAGGTTTGCTGCGCCGGGCCGGGCGGGAGATCAGGCGTGTGTTGCCCTCCAGCGGCAGCCGCGTTTTCGTCATTACATCCCCAAACGTGCGCCGCCATTGGGGCGAGCCGTTGGAAAAATCATTGCGCGATGCCCACCTGCCTTATGAAGTCCTGGAAATGCATGATGGCGAACCGGCTAAGCGATTGCACACGGTGGAGCAGCTGGCGGAAAGCCTGGTGGACGCCAAGGCTGATCGCAAGTCGCTGCTTGTGGCGTTCGGCGGCGGAGTTGTTGGCGACAGCGCTGGTTTTCTCGCCGCGATTTTTATGCGCGGCATCCCGGTAGTCCAGATTCCCACAACGGTGGTAGCGCAGGTGGATGCCAGCATCGGGGGTAAGACCGGAGTGAATTTGCATGCCGGCAAAAACCTGGTTGGCGCGTTCCATCAGCCGGGCGCTGTTCTGGTGGACCCGGATATCCTTGGGACTCTGGACGAGCGCGAATTCCGCTCCGGCCTTTTTGAGTCGCTCAAGTGCGGTGTGATCCGTGACAGCGATTTGTTTGATTTCATGGAGCGGAATGCTCCAAAAATACTGGCTCGCGATTCGCGGACGATGCAGCGTGTGATTGGAGACTCCATCCGCGTAAAAGCTGATGTTGTTTCGGCAGACGAAAAAGAGTCAGGGCTGCGCCGCATCCTGAACTTCGGACACACCATCGGCCATGCGCTGGAAGCAGCGACCGATTATTCACAATTCTTGCACGGCGAGGCAGTGGCCTGGGGAATGATTGCGGCCACGGTCATCGCTCGCGAATCAGGTGCATGCAATGCGAATACAGCGGAGCGAATTACGGCTGCTACGCGACTGTATGGCCCCTTACCTCGCGTGGCATGCGATGTGGATAACGTCTTGGATCGGCTGGTTGCGGACAAAAAGACCGTCGCGGGCGCCGTGCATTTTGTGCTTCCGCAGAAGATCGGAAAGGTGAAAATTTCAAGCGATGTGCCGTCGAACATTGTCCGTAATGCCGTGGAGTTGATCAGAAACAATGCCTGAGCAGACCAAGACACCGACCGTCGATTCCACCAAAGTCGCCATGAATTCTTCCGGTGGTGTGCGGGGCACCACGCCCGCGGGAACCTCTGACGAGCGTTCTGCCGCGCATGCGGTGCGGCAGATGTTTGATGAGATCGCTCCGCGCTATGACTTTCTCAATCATGTTCTTTCCATGAACATTGACCGGCTGTGGTGGCGACGCACAGCCCGTACCTTCAGTCCTATTCTTTCACGTAGCACCGCGCGCGTGCTCGATCTGTGCGCGGGCACCGGCGATATGTCCGTGGCCATGCGAGCGGTCGCCGCACGGCAGAACAGCAGCACCGCAATCCTTGCTCTCGATTTTTCCCATCAGATGCTGCAACACGGCCTGGCCAAGTTCAACGCAAAAAAAATCCAGCCGCTGGAAGCCGATGCTCTGCATCTCCCCCTGGCTGATGGCAGTGTGGACCTTGTGGTTTCTTCTTTCGGTTTCCGCAACCTGGCAAACTATGACGCCGGTCTGATCGAGATATTCCGCGTGCTCAAACCGCAGGGCGAAGTTGGAATTCTGGATTTCAGCGAACCCGGCGGCCTGCTGGGCAAGCTTTATGGATTCTATTTCCGCAATGTTCTGCCGCGGATTGGCACAATGATTTCTGGCGTGCGCGGCCCTTACGAATATCTGCCCGCGTCAGTCCACAAATTTCCCGCGCCACAGGAGATGCTCACACGCATGCAGTCCGTGGGTTTCAGTGATGTGGGCTGGACGCCCTACACGTTTGCGATTGCGGGCCTCTATCGCGGCAAAAAGCTTTAGGTGCACTCA